>DOEZ01000386.1 GCA_003532715.1 Planctomycetaceae bacterium | reverse complement strand
CTGGGCCCCAACGCCATAGGCAAACGTCTTGGCGGTGGTCACGCCGACACGCAGCCCGGTGAACGAACCGGGTCCGACCGTGACGGCCACGAGTTCAACGTCCTCGGGCTTCCAGCCAGCGTCGGCCAGGGTCTGAACCACCGCAGGGGCGAGCGACTGAGCGCTGCGTTGACCGGCGTCGAGGCTCCTTTGGACGACGAGACGGTCTCCCTCGGACAGGGCCACGGTGCCGACTCGCTCGGTCGTCTCAATCGCCAGGACTCGCATTACCCCCTCTCTCGGTGTAGGCCATTTTCGTTTCGTGTTCGGGCGATCTGTTCGTCCTGCGGCAGCGTCGAGATGCGACAAACAGAGATCATTTCCCTCTAGCTTCCCTATTTTGGCCACCCGGGACAAGGGGTCCTCGACTTGACCGGAGCGAAGGGCAACAATACACTAGTGCTTTGTCAGATATTATTCTTTGGGTTGGCAGGTCACATTCATCCCTGTGAGCAAAGGACGTTAGTGACCTGCCAACCCAAAGTTTTAGTGTAGTCAAAGCACTGGTCGGTTTATAGCGAGCGGGCCAAGCCCGGCGGGCAAGTGTGACCCTTTGGACGGCCGCTTCGGTCTCCCGGAGATTGGATGGGCGTGAAAACGGCGATTATTAGCGATATTCACAGCAATCTCGCGAGTCTCAACTGCGTCCTGGAAGACATCAAGAGCCAGGGCGCGGACCGGATCGTCTGCCTGGGCGACATTGTCGGCTATGGCCCGGACCCGTGCGCATGCGTCGATCTGGTCATGAAGTGTGACATCTGTCTTCTGGGCAATCACGACCAAGGAGCCTTGTTCGACCCGGAGGGCTTCAATTCGGGCGCGGAGCGAGCCATCTTCTGGACGCGCGCCCAGTTGGAGACTTCCGCCGCCGGCACGCCCCAGGGAGACCGCCGCTGGGACTTCTTGGGCGAACTGCCGCGAACCTATCAGGACGATCAATTTCTCTTTGTTCACGGGTCGGCCCGGAATCCGCTGAACGAGTACGTCTTCCCCGAGGACACGTACAACCGGCGCAAGATGGAGAAGATTTTTGCACTGGTCCGTCACCATGTCTTCCAGGGTCACACGCACGTGCCGGGCATCTTCACCGAGGATTTCCGTTTCTTCAGCCCCGACGAGGTCAATCACGAATACCGCCTCACGGAAGAGAAGACCATGATCAACGTGGGCTCGGTGGGCCAGCCGCGCGACGGCGACCCGCGGGCGTGTTACGTGATTGTCGACGACGACCTGGTCCGGTTTCGCCGGATTGAATATCCGATCGACGAAACCGTCCAGAAGATTCACGACATTCCGGAACTGGACAACTTCTTGGGCGACCGGCTTCGTGACGGACGCTGAGACGGAACTTTCGATCACCGGCGTTTGCGACGCCGCGTGTGAAATACTAGCGCGAACGAGGATACGAGGACTGGGCGTTGGAAGATGCCTCGCTCGCGCTTCGGGCTAGTGTTGGGGACGCGAGCGATCCTCGCCACATCAACTTTTACGATCACGGCGGATAGCAGATAGATGCACGAACCACGTAAGAATTCCGGCAACTTCGCCCTTTTCATGTTCCTCACCTTTGGTGTGCTGATCGTGCATAACATGTGGTTTGGCCAGAAGGAGCCGCCGCCCGACAAGGACAAACCGGTTGCCCAGGCAAAGGCCGACGCTGACAAGAAAAAACAAGCCGACGAGCCAAAGAAGGAAGACGCGGACGACCCCAAGGCCGTCGAGCCGGTCGATCCGACGAAATCCGACGAAACGCAAACCGCGGCGGAGCCGACCGAAGAGCCCAAACCGGCGGCCGAAGAGGAAGCACCGCCGATCGACGCCGGGCCCATGCCCAAGTTCGCGGGCACCGAACGTTGGTACACGCTCGGTTCGGCCGACCCGAAGGATCCTTACCGCATGTTGGTCACCGTGACCGACCGCGGCGCGGCGGTGGCGAGCATCGCGCTCAACAGCCCGCGCTATCGGGCACTTATGGAAGACGACGGCTGGCTTTCGCGGCGCGGCGGATACCTTGGCAACGTCGTCATCAGGGAGGAAAAGAGCGGAAACGGCTGCCTGGTGCAGGTGGTCGGCCGGGGCACGCCCGCCGAGAAGGCCGGGCTGAAACCGGGCGACGTGATCAAGGCGGTCGGTCAAACCAAGATCGCCAGCGCGAAGAAGTTGGACGAAGCGCTTCGTCAAACACGGCCGGGGCGGAAGATTGATCTTACGGTGAGCCGGAACGGCAACGAAGAGGAAGAGACCGTTCCGGTCACGCTCGGCATTCCGCCGCTCGATGTCGTTCGCCCCGAGGCGAACGATCCGCTCTCGTTCCAGATGACCCTCAGCCGCATCGACGACGAGACCCTGCCCGACATGGAAGTCGACAAGGCACAACCAAAGGACAGAATACCGGCCTACGTCGAGGACGAACTCGACGGATTGAATCTGCGAGGCGGAACTTGGGACGTCGTCGAACATTCGCAAGACCGGATCGAATTCCGCTGTAAGCTGCCTCGCTGGGGACTGGAGGTGTCGAAAGTCTATCGGCTGGACCGCGTGCCCGAAAAGGAACAGGAGAACACTGACTATCCGGCGTACAACTTGGTCATGGAGGTGAGCGTTCGCAATGTGGGCTCGCGGACGCGCGAGGTCGCGTATCAACTGGACGGCCCGACCGGGCTGCCGCTGGAGGGTTGGTGGTTTGCCAACAAAGTCGGCTACTGCTGGAGCGCGGGCTTGCGCGACGTTGTGGTTCGCCGCAATGAACAGACGCCCGTGATGGTTGGCTGCTCCAGCATCGCCAAGGACAACCTGGAAGCCGCATGGGATGAGGAGTCGATTACGTTCATCGGTGTCGACGCCCAGTATTTTTCGGCAATCCTCATTCCGCGAAAAGAAGATCCGGCCGAAATCTGGTTTGCGAACTCGATGCCGCTACGTGTTGGCCCGACGAACGACATTGAGCGTCTGACGAATGTGTCGTGCCGGGTGCGGAGCGTGAAGCTCGAATTGGTTCCCGGCGGCGAGCCACTCAAGCACGATTTCACGGTCTTTGCCGGCCCAAAGCGCGAAGACATTCTGGCGCACTACGGCCTGGGCGAGTTGGTCTACTACGGCTGGTTCGACTTCGTCGCTCGGCCAATGGCCATGATTCTCAATTTCTTCTTCGCAATCGTGAAGAATTACGGATTGGCCATTCTGATGCTAACCGTACTGGTTCGCGGCATCATGTATCCCATGAGCCGCAAGCAGGCGCAGGGCGCGCAGAAGATGGCCGAGCTTCAGCCCGAGATCAAGAAGATCCAGGAAAAGCACAAGAAGGACATGGAGGCGCGGACCAAGGCGCAGCAGGAGTTGTTCAAGAAGCACGGCTACAATCCGCTGTCGGGCTGCCTGGTGATGTTTGTTCAGTTGCCGGTCTTCATCGGCCTGTACCGCGCGTTGATGGTCAATGTGGAATTGCGCGGGTCGCCCCTTCTTTGGTCCAGTTTCCGTTGGTGCTCGAATCTGGCCGCGCCCGACATGCTCTTTGATTGGCATGCGTGGATGCCCATGTACTTCACGCACGGCATCGGCGCGTTCACGCTGGGACCGTATTTCAACATCCTGCCCATCGTCACGGTGGTTCTCTTCCTGATGCAGCAGAAGATGTTCATGCCGCCACCCGCCGACGAACAGCAGGCGATGCAGCAGAACGTCATGAAGTACATGATGCTGTTCATGGGCATCCTGTTCTTCAAGGTGGCCAGCGGTCTGTGCGTGTACTTCATCGCGTCAAGCCTCTGGGGGTTGGCCGAGCGCAAGTTCTTGCCGAAGACGCCGAAGAAGGACGGACCTTCGCCCCCGGTCCAGAAGCCCCGTCGCAAAAAGTAGAGAAGGGCTCGCGCGCAAGTGGCCTACCATCCGCTCGATACGATCGTTGCCGTGGCTTCGCCCTCGGGCGGCGCGGCTCGGGGCGTGGTCCGGCTGAGCGGGCCTCGTGTCGTCGCGTGCGTCGAACGACTATTCGTGCCGTCCGAAGGGGCGTCGGAGTCCAGTCCGCGAAACAACGCTGCTTTCGCGGAGCGAAAGGCGACTTTCACGCCGTCGCGCCGCCCAACGGCCGTTGAGGGCCACCTGCTTCTTCCGGGCATCCATTCGCCGCTGCCAACCGAGATGTACTTCTGGCCCGACGGACGCAGCTACACGGGCCAGCCGGTCGTCGAATTCCACACGATCGGAAGCCCGCCGTTGTTGGACGGCGTTGTCAGCGCCGTGTGCGAGGCCGGCGCGAGGTTGGCCGAGCCCGGCGAATTCACGCTCCGCGCCTTTCTCTCCGGGCGAATCGATCTCACCCAAGCCGAGGCGGTGCTCGGAATCATCGAGGCGAACAACGATCCGCAACTTGATGTCGCCCTGGGCCAGTTGGCCGGGGGGCTCAGCGGCCCGTTGCGCGAGCTGCGCGATGGCCTGCTCGATCTGCTCGGGCATATCGAGGCGGGGCTCGATTTTGCCGACGAGGACCTTCCGTTCATCGCGCGCGATCAGCTCGTCGGGCAACTCGCGACCGCTCGCGACGAGGCGACCGGGCTCGTTCGGAAGTTGGAATCGCGTCATCGAGCAGGGGCTTTCGTCCGCGCGGCCCTGGTTGGGCCGCCCAACGCGGGAAAGAGCAGTCTGTTCAACGCTCTCGTTCAAAACGACGGAGCTATCGTCTCGCACCTGCCGGGCACGACCCGCGATTATCTCACGGCCCAAATTGAACTCGACGGTGTCCGCTTCGAGCTGATCGACACGGCAGGAATTCCGGGGACCGGAAAGCAGCGGGACCCCGTGGAGACGCCGCAAGACGAATCGCAAGAGAGTCAGGCTATCGAACGGGCGGCCGAACTAGTGGCTCAACGGGAAGAGGAGCGCGCCGATATTCGAGTCTTTTGCGTCGACGCGACCGCGTTGAGCACGTCGCTGCAATCACATGAATCAGATCGGAACCTTCGCGACACCGACACGCTCGTGCTTACGAAAGCCGACCTGATCGAAAGCAATGCCGCCAAAGACGCTCCCGAGGCGAGCCTGCTGGTCAGCAGCGTCACGGGCGAGGGGCTCGACGCCTTGCGACGGTGGCTGCGCGAGCTGGTTGTTCGGGCCCAGTCGGCCCCCGACAGCGCGGTCGCCTCGACGGCCGCTCGATGCCACGAGTCGCTTCGAGCTGCGGCCGACGCGATGGGGCGCGCCCACCGAATGGCCGCCGACAACGAAGGCGAGGAACTGATCGCGGCCGAAATTCACGTCGCACTCGAGGCGCTCGGCCGAGTGGCCGGCGCAGTCTGCACCGCCGACGTCCTCAACCGCGTTTTCAGCCGATTCTGCATCGGCAAGTGAGCCGCATGACGTGTTTGGCACCGCGCCGAATTCACGGCGAGCCTCCGTCGCGCCGGCGGGCCCAATCACACGAGCGATTCCCGGTCGCAAGATCTCGTGCTCCACGCACAGTGGGCCACCACGGGACCCCCTCCCGGGTAAAATAATTCGGTTCGCTGGCCCGAGAAATGGTCTTGCATTTGCGCCGTGTTGTCGATATATCTGTTTATGCGGTTGTACGCATATATGACGTCGTTGAAACCGGCCGCAGTACCTGTTTGGCAACGATGGGAGGAGGACGCCGTGCTGGAAACCATGCAACTATTCCGAGCTTTGGCCGACGAGACGAGGCTGCGGATTCTCAGTCTTTTGCAGCAGCGTGAACTTTGCGTCTGCCAGTTGGTCGACGTGTTGAAGGAGGGACAGTCGAAGGTTTCCCGCCACTTGGCCCACCTCCGTGCCGCCGGACTGGTGAACGATCGCCGAGACGCGACCTGGGTGTACTACTCACTCGCCGAGCCTACCAGCTCGCTGCACGAGCAGATTCTCGAATGCGTACGAGTACTGGGTCGCGACGTGCCGGTCGCCGCCGCTGACGTGCAAGCATTGGCCGGGCTTGCGACTTGCGGCGAGCTGTGTTCGGACGACGAGCCGGTCAACGACGCCTGTTGTGGAAAGAAGGCTCAGGCCGTCCGTGTCTGATTAGCTTGATGAACAAGCCCTCGCCAGGGCCGGCGCTCGCGGTGCGCCCCGAACGCTTGGATACTTCCAACACCAAACCACGTTACCCACCATTCCGAACGAAAGGAACTCGATCATGCCAAGGATGAGAACCGTGTTGACGGTCGTCGCGGCAGTGGCTCTTGTCGCCTGCTTTCTCGCGGTCACCCACATTGCCGTTGCCCAACAAGGCTCGTTGCAGGCGTCGGCCGGCAATGCCACACCGCCGGCCAAGAGCCCAGGCCTCGCCGCCCTCGATTCGGCCGCCCGCGAAGGCAAGTACGCCTTCATCCTTTTCTCGAAGGAAAACAGCGAGCAAACGGCCGCAATGCGTCAGTTGCTTCACGCGGCGATGCAGAAATGGAACGGCAAGGTCGAGGCGATGGAGATTTCGCTGGCCGACGCCCGCGAAAAACCGTTGGTCGACCGGTTCGGCGTCAGCCGAGCCCCGATGCCCCTGATTCTGGCCGTGGCCCCCAACGGGGCCATCACCAAGGGGTTTCCGTTGAAATGCACCAAGGAGCAGCTCCAGCAGGCTTTCGTCAGCCCTTGCACCGCCGAGTGCCTCAAGTGTCTTCAAGATCGCAAACTCGTGCTCTTGTGCGTTCAGAGCGAACGAACGCAACACAATCAGGTCGCCTCGGAAGGCGCTCGCGACTTCAAGGCCGACGCGCGGTTTACCAAGGTGACCGAGATCGTCACGGTGAACCCCGAAGACGGGGATGAGACCGCTCTTCTTCAGGAACTCAAAGTGGATCCGAAACCCCCGCAAGCCGTGCTGGTGCTTTTG
>DOEZ01000140.1 GCA_003532715.1 Planctomycetaceae bacterium | reverse complement strand
TTGGCTGTTCCAAAAAACCCAGTTGTCTACCACCAGCGCGCGGTGGCCTACGCGGACAAGGGTGAACGCGACAAGGCCATCGCCGATTACGGCGAAGCTATTCGGCTGGATTCCGAAAACGCCGTTGCTTACTGCGGTCGCGGCTTGGTGCATAGTGAGATGAAGGAGTTTGATAAGGCGATCGCGGATTTGACACGCTCGCTGCAACTCGCGCCGGAATACGCCGATGCACTTCATTATCGGGCCTGCGCATTTATAGGGAAAGGCGAATGGGACAAGGCCATTGCCGATTCGAACGCGGCCATCCGGGCCAACAATCGCGATGCGGTCGCGTTTTACTGGCGCGGGTGCGCGTATCGAAAGAGGGGCAATCCCGACGAGGCCATTGCCGATTTCGACGAGGCGATCCGGATTGACAAGAAGCTGGCCGGTGCATATCAAGAGCGAGGCAGCGCCCGCTGGACCAAAGGTGAGCAATCCGAGGCCATCGCCGATTTCAGCGAGGCCATTCGGATCGCCGAGAACCCCATCGCGTCGATGTTCTGCGATCGCGGTTGCGTCTACCTCCGGCAAGGGCAATGGGACAAGGCCATTGAAGATATGGACGAAGCGCTGCGGCTTGACAAGGATTTCGCCCCGGCCTACGCGCTACGTGGCTGGGCCTACTTTGGGCGGAATCGACAGCACTTGGATAAGGCACTTGCCGACTTCGCGCGGGCCCTGCAGCTCGATCCACGGTGCGCCGAAGCGTATGGCGGACGCGGATGGGTGTATGCCGAAAACCGCGATCTCGACAAGGCGCTGGCGGATTACTCGGAGGCGATTGCGATCAGCCCGACTGGCGAGCTGTTTCGAGCGCGTGCTAACATCTACTTGGTCAAGCGAGAATGGGACAAGGCCATCGTTGATCTGACCAAGGCAATTCGACTTGATCCGAAGGATGCCAAACCGTACTACTACCGAGGACGTGCCTATCAAGAAAAGGGCGACAACGAGAAGGCGGAAGAAGATTTCGCCAGGGCGAAGAAGCTCGGATACAAGCCACCCGAATTGCTGTGACTGGCAAAGGAACCTTGGGCACGGTTGACCGTCCACGGCAAGGACAACATGGTCTATTCAGGCCCGACGTGCAAGTCGATGACCGTCGAGGGTGACAATATCCGGCGGGCGTTCGACCACGTCGGCGGCGATGAATCGCCCGCGATGACCGAGCCGTCGGGCGTCGCACCCGTCAACACGTGCCATGGAATCCGTGGCATCCTGACAGTGGCGGGTAGCCCGGTGCTACGCAAACCTTTCAGGTTTGGGTGGTTCATTCGCATCGCAAACCCAGGGTAGCCGCTGCGCGGCAACCCTGGGCTATCCTACGCGAATCCCTTCGGGATAGTGTCTTCTGTCGATGGTTTTCTTGCTGATGCTTACTCTGCCTATGCTGGTTATGCCGATACTGGTTCTGCCGATGCTTGCTCTGTCGATGCTTGCTCTGTCGATGCTTGCTCTGTCGATGCTTGTCCGCATTTCAAGAGTTCGCGTTCTTTCTCGGGGTCGAGGCCGTGGCGCAGGGCCATGGTTTCGCGCGACATGGCTCCGCAACGCAACAGGATTGCGTCGGCTTGGGTTTCTTTCAGTCGGTCGCGGACGGCCAGCGACGGGGCCATGCCTTGGATGGCCACGCACCGAGCCGTCTCGTCGGGCAACCGGCCCGCGCGAATCGCATGGCCTATCACCCGGTCGAACAACTCCAGATCGTCTTCGATCATCTCGTTTTGCAGCCGCTGGAACATTCGCACGGCGGGGCCCTCGGCGACCATCGTCGAGGCGTAGTTCGCGTTGCTCGCGTCGCTGGTGAGCATGAACTCGGGCATGACCAGCCGACTGGCGATCGCGCGAAGCTCGGCCCCGAGCACGGCCACGTGGCGGCTCACGTCGATGCCCACGGTCGGGAACTCGTATTCCATGCCCGCGTGCGCGTCGAGAATCGTCCCCGGCGCGTAGCGGCGGAAGTGGGTCGTGCGGGGTGAGCCAGCTTGGGCGGCGCTCGCGTCGGCCTGGGCGTCGACAAACCGCTGCACGCTCGTTCGCGTGCCCGACTGATGCTTGCGGATCAGGGCGATGGCCGACTGGATTTCGGCCACGACGCTCATGTTGCGGAGCAGCTTTTCGGCGCGGCCGAGGTTCTTTCGCACGGGGTAGAACAGCGGCAGCCCGCGTTTCATGTTCGCGTCGACGTTGGCCTTGCGATGTTGGATCTCGCCGGCGGCGAACCAGCGGCCGTCGATGCAATAGGCCAGCGGCGTTTCGACGTCGCCGGGGGCCGTGCGGATGCCGAATCGGGCGGCCGGGTCGTGGGCCTCGGCCGGAGGCGTGCGGATCTGGGACGGCTCGACGAAACGAACCCGGGCGATGCCGTCGTCGGCCGCAAAGAGCCGCAAAAAGGCCTCGCCGTCGCGGTCGCGTCGGCGGACGATCTCTTGCTGGCGAGCCCGCCAACGGTTGATCCGCACGAACTCATCGACGACCGACTGGACTTCGGCCAGCAGGGCGGCGTCGGGCGTCGTGCCCGGCCGGGCGACGGCGCGGTACGAATGGCCCGAGCCGACGACGAAGCTGATGCGGTTTTCGTGGCCGTTGATGGCGAATTCGTTGGTGACGGCCAGTGCGCGGCATTCGGCGCGGATGGCGTCGAGCTGCGATTCGGTGGCGAAGGGCGCCTCGGCCGGGCCGCCGGGCAATCCGGCCGTCGTCAACCGCAACCACGCCGCCCCGTCGTCGTCGGCCATGGCCTCGGCCGGATCGACAAAAGCGTCCCAAAGATCGTCAAACGCCTCGGCCAGTCGCCGTTGCCGCGCATCAGCCGTGTTCCTCTCGGTGTACACGTCATCATTCGCATGTGACATAGTCGTATTCCTTTCAAGTTAGAATTCTTCTTCTCCGTGCCTTTGTGCCTTTGTGAGAGAATGAATGACTCTCACAAAGACACGGAGACACGAAGATATCGAGGCCGGTGTGTTCGTTTACTCGCGGTCATTCGCGGTTACTCTATTGGTGGCATGAAAAGACTGTTTGCGGCATAACAAGACCTCTTGCCGCTGCGCGGCACCGGTTCAAGAACCGGTGCTACCCGGTTACTCCTGTTCGCCTGTTGTTCGCGGCGTTGCTCCAGCGGCCCGCTCGCTCACGCTCGGGGTTCAGTTTTCGTAGCCACGGTCTCCGAATCTCAAAATCCAATTCGCCCACACCCCTATCTCCTGTTCACTCCGCGTCTCCGCGTCTCGGCGGTGA
>DOEZ01000034.1 GCA_003532715.1 Planctomycetaceae bacterium | reverse complement strand
GCCAAGAGCGAGGAGGGACGAGGGGCCAGTGTCGTGTTCAGCGATACCAAGCGGGCGGTGCCGCTGGTGCGTCGGGCGTTCGAGGCGGCCGAAGACGGCGAAGCGAAGCTCCGTCTGGGGACGCTATTGTGCATTCTGGGCGACGCCCGGGGCCTGGACATCGTCATGCAAAGCGTCGCCGAGGCTGGCGAGTGGGACAAGGGATGGAACTTCATGGCGATGGGCCAGTACGGCCAGCCGATGAGTCCGTTGGACGTGCGGATCGCGGCGTTGGGCATGGCGGGCGACCATCGTGCCGTGCCGGCGATTCTCGACAAGGTGCAATTGCTGACGGCCGAACACGACTTCTCGCATTACCGCGCGGTCGGACTCGCGCTCGAAGCGCTAGGCGATCCGCGAGCGGCGGCGTCTTTGGCCGAGGCGCTCCGTAAGCCCGGCATCATGGGTTACGCCCAGACTTCCATCGAACGGGTCGCCCAATTGGACCCGACGCGCGAGGTGTCGGTCGGAGCGGTCGTGTCACGACGCGTGTCACTCCGCGAGTTGGCACTGGCCCGGGCGCTCTATCGCTGCGGCGATCACAAAGGCTTGGGTAAGTTAATCCTCGGGGAGTACGCCAACGACCTTCGCGGGCATTTGGCGCGTCATGCCGCGGCCGTTCTGGCGGAGGAGGGGGAAGTGGGGCCCGCATTCAGCCACGGCCGAAGAGCGGGCGAGCACTAATCTCCGCCAAAATCCGAGCCCTGGTCCAGAGACGTGCTACACGTCGTGATCGCGTCGTACGACAGTTTGGCCAGTGCTTCGAAAACCGTGCCTCCGACAGAAGTGTGAGCAGCCATTCGGTCAGCCATCCGACGGCCGTCTTCGGGTCTCATCTTCACGAGGGGGATGCCTCACAACGGTCCGGCGGACCGACCTGCTCGCTATCGTTCGACGGTTCGGGCGGAAACGCATCAGTCGCACAGCTTGCTTTCGCGCGCATTTTGCGTGAAATCCAGGACTCCCTGCAAGAGGGAGGGTGGCGAGCGTCGCGTCGATCAATCATAATCTATAGACCCGCGGAAATAGAACCCGCCCGTCCGGCATTTCCACTCCATGACTCTATTCGCATCGGGAGGTCGATAATGCGTGCCATGAGAATGCACTACCCGCGTGTTGCGGGTCGTATCCTGGGAATAGTCGTTCTTGGTTTTCTTCTGCCGTGCCCCGCGGCGGTCTCCCTTGCCGGCAAGATCGACGTTGCGGAGAGGATGCAGGGGTTCGATGCCTACATGGAAACGATTCTCAAGGAATGGAACGCGCCGGCTGTCGGCGTCGGCATAGTCGTTGGCGACAAGCTGGTGTTTTCCAAGGGATACGGATACCGCGATCATGGAAAGGAACTTCCCTTCACGCCGAAGACGCTCTGTCCCATTGCCTCGAATTCGAAGCTCTTCACGGCGGTGGCCGCCGGGATGCTGGTCGAAGAAGGCAAGCTGACCTGGGATGAGCCGATCCGCCACGCCGTTCCGGAGATTCGCTTCCATAGCGACCATCTCAACAACACGGTCTCCCTCCGCGACATGCTGGGTCATCGGACGGGCATCACTCGGCACGACTCGATCTGGTACAAGTCGGACTTCAGCCGCACGGAGCTTTTCGATCGCACGCGGCACCTGAAGCCCCGAGAGCCGATGCGGCATCTCTTTCTGTACAACAACCTGATGTATGCCGCAGTCGGTCATGTCATCGAACTGAAGACGGGCAAGACCTGGGAAGCGTTCGTTCGTGAGCGGATTCTCGTACCGCTGGAAATGAAGAAGACGGGATATTCCATCGCCGAGATGCGCGAACATCCCGACCACGGCGTTCCCTATACCGAGCGGCGGGATTCGGACGAACTCTACCCTTTGCCCTATTATGAAGAAACCGAGGGACTGGCCCCGGCCGGCGCGATCATTTCAAACGTCGACGAAGTCTCGCATTGGCTGATTGCACTGATGAATGGAGGAGTGTATCGGGGAAAGCAGGTTTTGCCGCCGGACGTGCTCAAGGCCACGATGACGCCAAGCATCGTGCAGACGAATCCCTTCGGTGAAACGATGGGCTATTGGGAGCTGCTCAACCCGGCTTACGGCATGGGCCGTTGGACCGCCTCGTATCGGGGTCGACTTTTGGTATATCACGGGGGTGACCTCGGTGGATTTCACACGCAGATCTCATTCATGCCCAACGAGAATGTCGGCGTGATCGTTTTCGTGATCGGCGACCACTGCTCCAAGCTCTACAACTACGTGAGCTACAACCTCTACGAGCGGCTCTTGGGCATGGACGAGACGCCGTGGAGCCAGCGCATGCTCGATGCTCGGCTTAAGGAAAAGCAAGCCGACAAGGAAGGGCGAGCCAAGGCCGGCGCCGACCGCGTGCCGGAAACACGGCCTTCGCATCCCCTGGCCGACTACGCAGGCGAATACGAGAATGCGGCCTACGGGATCGTCACGATCGCCATGAAGGGCGGCCAGCTTGGATTCAGCTTTAACAAGCAGGCGATGCCACTGGCCCACTATCATTACGACCGCTTCGACACGCCGGACGACGAGCGGCATCAAAAGTACTCCCTGAATTTCGACACGAATCCGCAGGGAGCCGTCGAACGGTTCACCATGTTCCTGGACGAGGCCGAGGTCGCCTTCGTGCGAAAACGCGAGGCGCCTCCCGTGGAACTCCTTGAGATCCTCGCGGGAACCTACACAAGTCCTTCGGGTTCGCGGTTTCAGGTCGTGCTGCAAGGAGGCAGTTTGCGATTGGCGATTCCAGGACGGCCGATGGACGAGCTGACGCCTTATCGGGGCCTCACGTTCCGCAACAGGCACAATTCCGACCTCTTGTTCGAGTTTGTTCTGAAAGAAGGGCGGGTGAAGGCACTTCGGCAGACCGGCCCAACGGGACAGTTCACGTTCACGCGAGAGTAACAGGATCATGCTCGGGCGAGTTGAGGTGGAACCATTGAATACGCGGCTGGGCTGGCAATGGCATCATGCTTCACCGGTTTGGTGATTCGCGGCGTCTCGACACATCGCACGATTGTTGGTATACTGACGGCAGCCCGCCCCATGCCGTCACGCATGCCGTCACGCATGCCGTCACGACAGGCGGACGGTTTCGAAAGGCCGTTCACACCCCCACCCGCAATCGAGAGGACATTCCCGCATGGCGTTCTCGACTTCTACCCAATCGCGTTTCTGGCCCACCGTCGTCCGCTTGTTGGTGCTGACGGCCGGTGCAAGTCTGACGATGCCGGCCGTAGCCCTGGAAAAGAGCGTCCTTTGGTACGAGCAGCCCGGCGAGGAATGGACCGAGGCGTTGCCGTTGGGCAACGGGCGGTTGGGCGCGATGGTTTTCGGCACGCCGGGGCAAGAGAGGCTGCAGCTCAACGAAGAGAGTCTTTGGGCCGGTGAGCCGACCGAGGTCTATCCGAAGGATTTTGGCCAGAATTTGGAACAAGTGCGTCGGCTCGTGCTCGACGGGAAGATTGCCGAGGCGCAGAAGCTGGGGGCAACGACGCTCACGGAGTCTCCGACGTCGTTTCGTTCCTACGAGCCGCTGGCCGATTTGTGGATCGACGTCGAGCACGGCGACGATGCCGTGACCGACTATCGGCGTGAGTTGGATCTGCAAACGGGTGTCGCGAGGGTGAGCTATCGCGTCGGCAACGTCCGATACTTGCGCGAAGTCCTGATCTCGGCGGTCGACGACGTGCTGGCGGTTCGGCTGTCGGTCGATACGCCCGGACGGCTGCTCGCCAAGGTGCGTCTGACGCGAGCGAAGGACATGACCGTCACGACAGTCGGCCGCGACCGGCTCCATATGGACGGGCAGATCGTCGATATCGCCGCGCCGGAAGCCTACGACGCGAATCCGGGCGGGTCGGGCGCGCCGGGCCCGCACATGAAATTCGCTGGTCGGCTGCTCGCGCGGGCCGCGGACGGCCAGATCGCGTCTCAAGGTGATTCACTGGTGATCGAGGGAGCAACCGAAGTGGTGCTGCTCTTCACGGCCGCCACCGACTACAATCTCGATAAGATGAATTTCGACCGGACCATCCAGCCGGGCCGGGTGGCGGATGCGATCCTGGATCGCGCGGAGCGAAAAGCTTGGTCCGAGTTGCTCGACAATCATGTGGCCGAACACCGTGGCTGGTTCGATCGTGTTTCGATCGATCTGGGGTCGTCCGAAAACGGCAGCTTGCCGAC
>DOEZ01000466.1 GCA_003532715.1 Planctomycetaceae bacterium | reverse complement strand
AAGATGCTTTTCGAGCGCTCGACCTGGTCCTTGCCCATGCGAACCGAATCGGGATTCGCGTGATTGTTCCCTTCGTGGATCAGCATCAATGGTGGGGCGGAATCGGCGAATACGCCGCCATGCGCGGCAAGCCAAAGGACGCCTTCTGGACCGACCCGGAATTGATCGCGGACTTCAAGAAGACCATCGACTTCGTGCTCAACCGCGTCAACACGGTGACCGGCGTTCGCTACAAGGACGACAAGGCGATTCTCGCATGGGAGACGGGCAACGAGCTCGAGTCCCCTCCCGCATGGACTCGCGAGATAGCGGCTTATATCAAACAGGTCGATCCAAACCACCTCGTCATCGACGGCCGCAATGCCTCGAAACTGTATCCAGCATCGATCGAGGATCCTCATGTTGACGTTGTCACAACCCACCACTATGCGACCGACGTGCGGGAAACGCTCCGAGGGATCCGCGAAAGCAGCAAAATGGCCAAAGGAAATAAGGCGTATTTCGTCGGGGAGTTCGGCTTCCTCGAAACACCCGAGCTCGAAGCGATTCTCGATACGGTGATCGAGACGGGCACCTCGGGAGCCTTGATATGGAGCCTCCGCTGTCACAATGTCGATGGAGGATTTCATTGGCACTCCGAACCGATGGTGGATGGTCGCTACAAGGCCTATCACTGGCCCGGCTTCGCATCGGGCGAAGGCTATGACGAGATCGGCGTGCTCGATCTGATGCGCCGCAAAGCCTTCGAGATTCGCGGCTTGCCGTTGCCGCCAATCGAACCGCCCGCTGCTCCGGTTCTCTTGCCCATCCCGAGTGCCGCCGCCATCTCGTGGCGAGGTTCGACCGGCGCGACGTCGTACAACATCCAACGAGCCGAATCACCCGACGGTCCGTGGAAAACGGTCGGCCACGACGTCTCCGATGCCGACGTCGCGTATCGGCCCCTGTTCCACGACGCGTCAGCGGAGATTGGAAAGCAATACTACTACCGCGTCGCCGCCAAGAACGCCGCCGGCGCGAGCGGTCCGTCGAACGTGGTTGGGCCGGTGGCGATCGACGACCTCTGGCTGGTCGACGAGATGCGCGACATGTCGCTGGTTCACGCGAGCAAAGGCGGCGTCGAACTTGTCTCGGCAAAAGCGCGCCAGGCCAAGGAGGACACGCATCGACTCGCCGGCAAGCCGGGCGACGCAATCACGTATCGCACCGAGGGCCCCATCAGGGCCGCGAAGGTCTATGCGTTCTTCCCCGAGACGGCTTCACCGATGCGGTTCTCCGTTTCGTCCGATGGAACGCATTTCACAAGCGTGCGTCCAACGAGCCGCAACCATTTCGGCGGTGGGGGCGAGTACGGCTACTATAAGCCGGTCGAATACCGCTTGCGGGCATTACCGGCCGGATCGCGATACCTTAGAATCGAGTGTTACGCTCCCTCGGAAATCGCTCGCGTCGAGATTCGTTTTGGAGCCGCCGACGGGGCGCCACGATAGCGACCTCGACCATCTACATGATTAGTCCGGGCCAACCGCGCGAACCGGCCATCACTCGTTCGGTACGAGAATCCCGCCCGTATCCGCGCTGGTGGCCATGGCGGCATAGCGAGCCAACCAACCGGTCTGAATCCGCAATGGCGGCTTGGTCCACGCCTTGCGCCGCTCGGCCAGTTCCTTGTCCGTAAGTCGCACCGAAAGCGTGTGGCCCGGAATGTCGATCTCGATGACGTCGCCCGGCCGAAGCAAGGCAATCGGTCCGCCGGCGGCCGCTTCGGGGCTGACATGGCCAATGCACGCGCCGGCCGTTCCGCCCGAAAAACGCCCATCGGTTATCAAGGCAACCGAATCATCGAGCCCCATGCCCTTGATTGCCGTCGTCGGCGCGAGCATTTCCTGCATGCCCGGCCCTCCCTTCGGACCTTCGTAGCGAATAACGACCACGTCGCCCGCCTTGACCTTTCCGCCGACGATGCCCTCATAGGCGTCCGTTTCAGCCTCGAAAATCACCGCCGGACCCGTGTGACGCATCATCTCGGGCCGGACACCGGCCGCCTTGACCACGGCGCCGCGCGGCGCGAGATTGCCGTAGAGAATAATCAGCCCACCTTCACGGCTGTAGGCGTTCTCGACCTCCCGTATGCAATCGGCCGGGTCGAACCCCAGCACATCGGCCGAAAGCTCGCGGAACGAGCCGGTCGTCTTTTCGACATTGAGTCCCGCGCTGTTGCGGCGATTGCCCGGCAAAACGGCATAGACCTCGGCCGCTTCCTCGGTCAGGCTTTCCGAACGAACGTCCCACTCGGCGATGTTCTGGCCGAGCGTCTTGCCGGTGACGGTGGGCGCGTCGACTTTCAATAGGCCCGGTTTTCCCCGCTCGATGCTGCCAAGAATCGCGTGGATGCCGCCGCTATTGTGTACGTCTTGGATGTGGTAATGGTGGCTCGGCGCGACCTTGCAGATGTTCGGCGTCCGGCGGCTCAGGTGGTTGATGCGCTCGATGTCGTATTCGACACCGGCCTCGCGGGCAATGGCCAGCATGTGCAACACGGTGTTCGTGCTGCCTCCCATCGCCATGTCGAGCACCATGGCGTTGTCGACCGAGTCGTGCGTGCAAATCTCGCGAGGCAACAGCCCGTTGCCTTCGCCCAGCCGGTCGAATTCCAGCACCATCTCGACGATGCGCGCGGCCGCGCGATGGAACAGCTTCTTGCGCTCGGCGCTGGTGGCCAGCAGCGTCCCGTTCGTCGGCAACGCCATGCCCAGCGCCTCGCACAGGCAGTTCATGCTATTGGCCGTGAACATGCCCGAGCACGAACCGCACGTCGGGCAACCCGCTCGCTCCAGCGCAAGCAAATCGTCGGCCGATAGCTTGTTGTTCTGCCGAGCGACCGCGCCGGTGAACACGTCGATCAGGTCGACCTGCCGTCCGTCGGGCAAACGACCCGCCTCCATCGGCCCACCGCTGACGAAGATCGTCGGAATGTTGCATCGCATCGCGCCCATCAACATGCCGGGGACGATTTTGTCGCAGTTCGGCACGCAGATCATGCCGTCGAAACAGTGGGCGTTGATCATGGTCTCGACGCAATCGGCGATCAACTCGCGGCTGGGAAGCGAATACTTCATTCCCCAATGCCCCATGGCGATTCCGTCGTCGACCCCAATCGTGTTGAACACGAAGGGAACGCCGCCGGCCGCACGAATCGCTTCCTTGAGCAATCGGCCGACCTGGTCCAGGTGGACATGGCCGGGGACGATGTCAACGTGACTGTTGCAGATGGCGATGAACGGCTTGTCGAAATCGTCATCACCAACGCCCGCGGCGCGAAGGAGGCTGCGATGGGGGGCTCTTGCATCGCCCAGCTTAACCGTATCGGAACGCATGAATGGAACTCCTCATGACATGGAATCAACCAAGTATACCCCACATTCTACTGCACTCGCCGCCAAGAGGGTAGCCGTCCAACTCCTCTCTGGTCCGCTGTTCACGGGATGCGTCATTTGCTAAATTGGCCCTTGTTATGCCAAATTCCCGCAACGTGGATGGATCCATGACACCAAAGTTTCTCTATTTTGACCTGGGCCGCGTGCTGCTCGATTTCAGCGTGGACAGGATGACGTGCCAGATGGGCCTCGCGGCAGGCGTTCCGGCCGACGCGGTCAAGGAGGCCGTTTTCGATAGCGGCCTTCACACACGCTACGAGGCGGGCCAGCTTTCGAGCGAGGAATTCTACGAAGAATTCTGCCAGGCAACGGCCAGCCACCCCAATCGGGCCGCTCTCGAGGAAGCCGCCTCCGACATCTTCGAGATCAACACGCCCATGTTGGCGCTGGTCGCCCAGCTCGCAGCCGCTCGCTATCCGCTTGGATTGCTGTCGAACACGTGCGAGTCCCATTGGACCTACTGCCACCGTCGCTACCGCTTCTTGTCCGATTTGTTCCGCATCACGGCATTGAGCTACGAGATCGGCGCGATCAAGCCAAGTCTTGCCATTTTCGAGGCGGCCGCGCGACTCGCCGGCCACTCACCCGAGGATATCTTCTTCGTCGACGACATCGCCGGACACGTCGCCGGAGCGCGCACCGCCGGGTACGACGCGGTCGTCTATCACTCGGCTCGTCAAGTGGCCGACGCCCTGCACGACCGCGGGCTGGCGTTCAACTACTGACTCCGGCTGCCACGAATTCCTTGCCCACCTGGGTTTGGACGTCCACAAGCAGTCAATACAACAGATACCGCGAGCGACGCTTCAGAAACTCATCCAACTCAGGGCGACCGTCTCGTTCGATCTCCTTCGCGGGCACTCCCGCAAGAACTTGTTCCAGAACGACCTTATTACGCAGCAGCGTGTCGAGCCGCTCGGGCTGCCAATCATTCGGATACATTTCCTTCAGCAACCGGGCAATGGTCAAACCGGTGCGAACCGGGCGAAACGACTCGCGGTCGGTCAGAACGATCCGCACGCCGCCGCAACGAACTCCGGCGAACTTGCTGCTTTCGGGCACGAAGGCGATTGCCCGGAACCGAACGCCCGGCAGATTCTCGCGATGGAGCGCTTCGACAAACTTCCGGCCGTCGAGCCAAGGAGCGCCGAATAACTCGAACGGCGTCGGCGTTCCGCGCCCGACCGAGAGATTAGTGAATTCCAACAGTCCGATCCCCGGATAGAGAAACGCCTGGGTCAGGCTCCGCATGTTCGGCGACGGGTTGACCCATGGCAGGCCGGTGGCCTCGAAATGGTCCTCGCGTCGCCAGCCCTCCATGCGAACGATTTCCAGGTCGACCTTCAAATTCAGTTCGGCGCGGAACATCTCGGCCAACTCGCCCACCGTCATGCCGTGACGGATCGGCATGTCGTGAAACGCCACGAACGACTCGCGTCCCGCGCCGATAGGCGGGCCCTCGATCAGCACGCCACCGATCGGGTTCGGCCGATCGAGCACGACGAAGCGGAGGTTGTGTTCGGCGGCTGCCCGCATCGCCTCGCCCATGGTCGAGACATAGGTATAGAACCGGCACCCAATGTTCTGGATGTCGAACACCAACGTATCGAGCCCGGCGAGGCTTTCGGGCGTCGGCCTGCGAGTCTCTCCGTACAGGCTGTACACGCGCAGGCCGGTCCGCGCGTCTTGACTGTCGGCAATGCGCGCGGCGTCGAGCGACCCTTGCAGCCCGTGCTCGGGACTGAACAGCGTCCGCAAATCGACGCCGGGCGCTTCGTGCAGTAGTCGAATGGTGGACGTGCCGTCGCGTGCAATGCCCGTCTGATTCGTAATCAGCCCCACTCGCCGCCCCGCCAACGACTTGAACCCATCGCGTCGCAGCACGTCGATGCCGGTCAACACGGGATGAAGTTCCTTGGGCGTTGGCAAGGGCCCGGCGGGGCTGATCGCGTCGGCGGCGATCGCGCCAATGCGCCCCGCCAACGGATTGACCGAGCCTTTTCCGTCGGGATGCACACGATTCGATAGAAACACGACAAACAGATCCAACTCCGGATCGATCCACATGGCCGTCCCGGTGAAGCCGCCATGACCGAAGGCGCGGGGCGACATCGACGTGCCTCGATTCGACGAATAGCCGCCGCGAAAGTCCCATCCCAAAGCGCGAAACTGCCCGGCGACCTCGTGCGGCGTGGTCATCTGGTCGATCGTGTCGGACCGGAGAACTTGAACCCCGCCGTATTCGCCTCCGCCAAGCATCATTTGGGCATAGCGAGCCAAATCCTCGGCGGTTGAGAAAAGCCCCGCGTGTCCGGCAACGCCACCGATCAGATAGGCCCGCGGATCGTGGACCTCGCCTTGCATCCAACGACCCTCGCGTTGTTCGGTGGGGGCGGCCCGCGATTGA
>DOEZ01000589.1 GCA_003532715.1 Planctomycetaceae bacterium | reverse complement strand
TGACGAACCAGCGGCTGGCGCACGCGAATCGGCGCCGTCCGTCCATCCTATGCTAACCCACATGTCGACCAAAGGACCACCCATGAACACGATCAAGGTATTCGCGTTGGCGATTCGACTGGCGACGTTGTCTCTTGCCGTCGTCGCGGGAATGGCGGACCTCGAAGCGGCCCCCACGGGGTCGGCGGCGGCCGAAGCAACACGGCCCACCATGCTCTCGCCGGCGGAGCAAGCCGACGGATGGATTCTCCTGTTCGACGGCAAAACGCTCTTCGGCTGGAAACCGGCCAGCCGGGCGAATTGGACCGTCGCCGACGGCGTCCTGACAGCCGACGTGGGCGAGCCCGGCTTGCTCTGCACGACCAGCCAGTGGGGCAACTACCGGCTTACGCTCGAGTTCCGCGCGGCCGAGGCAACCAACAGCGGCGTCTTCCTGCGAACGCCGCCGGTCGTGACCGACGTCGCCCGTCGTGCCTACGAGGTGAACATCGCCCCGGCCGACAACCCGTTTCCCACGGGCAGCCTCGTCGAGCGACTGCGGTGCGCGGAGGATACGTCGGGCCAAGGTTGGCGAACCATGGACATCAAGGCCGACGGCCCGCGCATCACGGTCAAGCTTGACGGTCGCCAGGTGCTCGACTACACCGATCCGAAGCCGCTGGGCCGGGGATACATCGGCCTGCAATTCAACCAGGGAAAGATCGAGTTCCGCAACGTCAAGCTGCGGCCATTGGGAATGAAGCCGATCTTCAACGGCCACGATTTATCGGGCTGGAAGACGTTCCCCGATGTGAAAAGCGTCTTCGGCGTCACGCCGGACGGCGAACTGAGCGTCAAGGACGGCCCGGGCCAGATCGAAACGGCCGGCCAATACGGCGACTTCACGCTCCAATTGGACGTGTTCGTCCGAGGACGCGGGCTCAACTCGGGCATCTTCTTCCGCTGCATTCCGGGCGAGCCGATGAACGGCTACGAAAGCCAGATTCACAACGGGTTCGTCGGCGGCGATCGAACCAAGCCGGTCGATTGTGGCACGGGCGGCATCTTCCGCCGCGCCAACGCCCGCTACGTCGTGGCCGACGATTTCGAGTGGATTACGAAGACGATCCACGTCGACGGGCCTCGGATGGCCGTCTGGGTCAACGGCTACCAGGTGACCGACTGGACCGACACGCGCAAGCCCGACGCAAATCCGCGCCGCGGATTGCGGCTCGAGCCGGGCACGATCCAGATTCAGGGCCACGACCCCACGACCGACCTGCTGTTCCGCAATTTGCGGATCGCGGAGTTGCCGGAGCGGTAGGCACGGTCTACATCTCCTTGGCTTCCCACCGTTGCCGGACCTTCTGGAAGTACTCGATCCTCGATGCGATCTTCTCGATTTCGCGCGGATAGAATTCGAACATCACGTTGCACAGTTCAAGCATCCAGGCCTTGCGCGAGTAGTGCGGTCGGATGGCAACGTGATTCGAATTGGCGATCTGGATTTGGCCCCAGCCAAGCGCGCCGATAGTCAGGCAATTCCAGTCCAAGAATTCGATGGGCACGAACGTCACGTCCGAGATCATCGCATGTGTGCCTACCAGCCGGTATTTCACCAGAAGAAGCACGAAGTAGTTGGCATCGTCTTCGTAGAATCGAGCGAGTCGCTCGACGGACGTGAGGTTCGGCATGTTGAAGTGCGTGTCTTCGCGATGCGTCTTGACATCGACGACGTAGTAGACGTTGTCGTTGTCGCGGAACGCAAGGTCCGCCATGGCGCGTCGTGCAAAACTTGCCGAGTACTCGGCGCAATCCTCGCCAAGCATCTCCTGGAATCGCTCGCCGAGAATCGCTTCCACCGCGTCACCGAAAGCTCGCGTGCTTCGCGCAGTGGTGGGCGAAAGAAAGTCCTCTTGGCTATTGAGTAGCTCCTTGGTCCGATCGCCAATCGTTCGATACCGATCGGTCGAGAATATCCGGCTCTTCATGCTGCCTCCTTAGCGTGGAATTCGAACTCCGTCGAAAAGAGACTGCTGCTCGACGGCGGCGTCTCGTCGGACCGAGGGTCCGCGATTCTGGTCGAGCAACGTGTTGCGTTCCCAGAAGACCCCGTCCGTGTAGCCTTGAATGCCCGCGTCTTCCTCCGCCAATTCGAGTCTTCGCTCCGCCATGCAGCAGAATTCCTCGTCGATTTCGACTCCAACATAACGCCGTCCGAGCTTCTTCGCGACGACCGACGTCGTTCCGGAGCCGAGAAATGGATCGAACACGACGTCGCCTCGGTTGGAACTGGCAAGAATGATCTTGGCGAGCAGCTTTTCCGGTTTCTGCGTGGGATGGTCGGTATTCTCGGGCATGGACCAGAAGGGAACGGTAAGATCGGTCCAAAGGTTCGAAGGATGGGTAATCCGATATCTGCCCCGGGGAGTCTCCTCCCAGTCCTTGGGTTCTCCACTCGCATTGGTGTAGGGAGCAATCACGCGACGTGTGATCTTCACGTCGTCCACGTTGAAGATGTAGTCGTCCGAAACCGTGGCAAACCAAATGTCTTCGGTGCTGTTCTTCCAATTGGCCTGAGCACCTCGTCCCTTCTCTCGCTCCCACGAGATTCGGTTTCTGATCCGGAAGTGACCCAGCAAAACACGATGAATCGCCGCCGACGAACGCCAGTCGCCGCACACGTAGATCGATCCGGACGGCTTCAGGAGCCTGCCCATCTCGGGAAGCCACGAGCCGAGCCACGCTTCATAGCCTTCCAGGTCGGTACGTTTGAACTGATTGCCGTTGAATGATTTCGTCAGGTTGTAGGGAGGATCGGCCACGATCAGATCGAAAACGGCGGACGGCAACAAGGGCAAGACCGAGAAGACGTTTTGGCAAATCGTGGAATCGAGCACATCGTCGAGCGACACGCTCGCATCGATGCGGCGCAATCGCCGTGAACAGCGTTTCCGATCGGCGCTCGACAACGTCAGGGTCCGGTTTCGCGGCGCGCGTTTCTTTTCGGTCATGCGGGTTTCACCTTCCCGGATTGCGCGGCTCTCGCGGTCGCCCGCGCGGCATGCGTGTCTGTGTTCCTCAGCATATCAGATTGGGCGTCGTGAGGGAATACCCCGGTGGATGGTGTGTTCAACCCTGGAACGACGGCGCGGCGCGGTTCAAGCCGATCGAGTAAATCGCGGCGTCGCGAGCAGCCATGTTGTCAGAAGCAGGGGCATCAAGACCGAAATCGCAAAGGTGCCGATGCTCGTCGCGACCGTGGCGTGACCGAATTCGGACATGTCGCGGGCGGCCTTGACGGCGATTGCGCCGGCGAGCAATCCAGCGCCCGGCATTAACGTAAACCATAGAAACATCCCAATTGCCAGCCCACAGCGTCTCGCCGTACTGCCGGGGACTGGCGTGTCTTGCCGCTGTCCGTGACGGACGAAGGTTATCGTGATGAGCGCGAGCAGGGCGAGCAAGACCGCGAGGCTTCCGAATGCCGCGATTGCGCCCGTCAGTCGAGAGGGAAGCCCCGAGAAGAGACCCCCGGCCAGCACGACTTGCGAAACCGTCCTTGCGCCCACCGACGAGGCCAAATAGGCGAGAATCCCGAAGGCCATCCAACTCGACCGGCTCACCCAGATCGATCGTAGGTTGACCTTTTCGAATTCCGCGCCCAGCAGATCAATACGGCCCAGCCTGCGGCAAGCGATCAAGAATGCCTCTTCCTCGGCGAGGCCCGCGCGAACCAGCCCGGCCGTCTCTTCGCGCAGATGTTCCTCGAGTTCCGCCAGGTCGCCGTCGATGCACTGGCCGGAGCGGCCGAGTTGGTCGCGCCAATCGGCAAGCGAGCGTTCTAAGTCAAACATGGTTTCACCTCCCACAAAGACATCAGTGCCGTATTGACGACGTTCCATTTGCGGCGTTCTTCGGCGAGTGCCGCTGCTCCATCCTTTCGAAGATGATAATACTTGCGCCGGCGTCCGCCTTCCGGAGCACGCCACTCCGACTCGATGTACCCCTGTTCTTCGAGCCGGTGGAGCACGGGATAGAGCATCCCATCCGTCCACTGCATCTCCCCTTCGGTCAATGCGGCCACGCGCTTGATAATTGCGTAGCCGTAGTTTTCGCCGTGCGCCAGCACGGAAAGGATCAAGGGCGTGGCACTGGCGGCCACGAGTTCTTTGGAATAGGCCATCGGGCGAAGCCTCCACGCAACAGGACGGACGTTCTACATAGCAGAATTATGCATCGACGTGCTATGTATGTCAAGAGCCGGTTTCATGAATCTTGTAAACTCATGCCCGGAAGGAGGTTATCGCTGGCGACACATGGCAGCATCCGCCGTTTTCCGCAATCACGGCACGGGAACGGCACTCCCTCACCCCGCCTGCAACTGCTCGATCTGCGGCCGGTCGGGGCGAACGCCCAGCCCTGGACCTTGCGGCACGGCGACCAGCCCGTCGACTACCTCCGGAATGTCGAGCAGAAGGTGGTGGTTGAGCGTTTCGTAGGCGCATTCGTTGGCGGCGCGCAGCACGGGCAGGGCCGCGGCCAACTGGGCCATGGCCACGGCGGCGATTCCGGCCCACGATCCGCACGCGAGCGACACCGACAGATCGGCCGCCTCGGCCACCGCCGCGCATTTGCGAGCCGACGTCAGCCCGCCGACGTGTTGCACGTCGAGCACGGCCGCCGGAATCGACCCCAGCCGAGCCAGCAGCAGCACGTCGGCCGGCGATCGCAACGCGCGGCACGCGCCGATCGGCACGTTTACCTGTCGCGCCAGCGTGGCCAGTTCGTGCAACTCCATGATCAACAACGGATCGACGAAACACTCCAACTGCGCGTACTCCAATTCGGCGCACAAATCGCGCGCCGTGTGCAGGTCGTAGCGCGCCTGGCCGTCCAATCGCAAACGGATGTGGTCGCCGACGTTCCGACGAATCAGCTCGATCATCCGCACGTCCTGCTCCGGCTCGCCCGAGGCGAGAATCACCTGCGAGTGGAATCCTTGTTGGGCCAGTTCGCGCGAGATTTGGGCCACTTGGACCGTGGGCCCGGAGGGCACGCGAATCGTCAGCGGAACGCGCCGGCGGAAACAGCCCCCGAACCAGCGAAACATCGGCTGCCCGACGCAGCGGCCGATCAGATCGCACGAGGCCATTTCGACCGCCGAGCGAAGGGCCGGGTCGCGCAACTCGTCGAGCAGAAGCAACTCCTCGATGTCGAAAGGACTGCGGCCCAACAGCACGGGCAGCAGGGCTTCGCGGCGAGCGGCCAATTCGCCGTCGCGCCACGAGCCGCTCGCCTCGCCCCAACCCTCCACGTTGCCCGCCGCCGTCAATCGGACCAGTAGCAACGACTTCGCGGCGGCTCGCCGCGCGTCGGCTTGATGGACGACCGTGAAGTCAACGTCGGTGATGGTCATGGGTTCTCGCCTCGTGTGATTCATCGCTTGTTGTTTCTCCGGGTTACTCGAGAACGGTCGGTCGATCGCGCAGTTCCCTGGGCAGGACAAAACGGACCTCCTCGGCCCCGAAGTCGCGCGACTCGACCGGGGCTTCGAAATGCTCGCGAAGAAGCTCGACGCACGCCTGGACGACGTCTTCCGGGGCGCTGGCCCCGGCCGTGATCAACACGGTTTCGCGGCCTCCGAACCACCCCGCGTCGATATCGGCCGGCCCGTCGACCAGCCGCGTGACGACGCCGGCCGCCTCGCACAATTCGGCCAACCGCCGGCTGTTCGAGCTGTTCTGGCTGCCGACGACCAGCGCGAAATCAACTTCCGAGGCAAGTTGCTTGACGGCCTGCTGGCGGTTCTGCGTCGCGTAACACACATCCTGGTTCTTGGGACGGACGATTTTGGGAAACCTTGCCTTCAATCGCTCGACAATACGCTTGCCCTCGTCGATCGAAAGAGTCGTTTGAGTCAGATAGACGAGCCGCTCGGGATCCGGCACGTCGAGCCGATCGACATCGGCCATGCAGCCGACCAGCCGGATGGCCTCGGGCGCCTCGCCCATCACGCCGACCACCTCGTCGTGTCCGCGATGGCCGATCAACACGATCGCATGGCCCGCCTCCGCGTAACGCCGCGCCTCTGTATGGACTTTCGTCACCAGCGGGCAGGTGGCGTCGATCGTGTGCAACCCGCGACGTTCGGCCTCGCGACGTACCTCGGGGGAGACGCCATGGGCCGAGTAGAGGAGATGGGCACCCTGGGGGACTTCGATCAGATTGTCCACGAAGACGACGCCCTTTTGCCGAAACCGTTCGACCACCCACCGATTGTGGACGATCTCGTGATAGACGAAAATCGGCGTGCCAAACCGGTCGATGGCCCTTTCGAGGCTTTCGATTGCCATATTGACGCCGGCACAGAACCCCCGGGGGCTGGCCAACAGGATGCGCATGGTTTCCTCCTTCGTCCCAAGGCATCATAATGGAGCCGCCCGACAAAGGCCAGAGGAGACAAGCCCGGGGGGTGCCGCCACCATCGGCCGACGAGTCCGCCACGATGAAAAATGCTGATCGGTTTGCTGAAGACTTGAAGCGATACGGCCCGGGCGTTGTGCCGGCTAGGCCGCTGGGCCCGCGCGCCGCGCGGCGTTACTGCCGCCGGCTGGCTCGCCGCCACTACGAGAACTTCACGGTGGCCGGTTTTTTGTTGCCCCGGCGGCTCCATCGCCCGTTTCATGCCGTTTACGCCTATTGCCGCTGGGCCGACGACCTGGCCGACGAGACGGGCGATCCGGCCCGGTCGATGGCTCTGCTGAAATGGTGGGAGCAGCAACTCCGCGCGTGCTACCAGGGTCAGGCGGTCCACCCGGTCTTCATCGCCTTGGGCGAAACGATCCGCCGTTTCGATCTGCCGATCGACCCGCTGGTGGATCTGTTGGTTGCGTTCCGCCAGGACCAGCGGACCACCCGCTACGAGACGTTCGACCAACTGTTGGACTATTGCCGCTACTCGGCCAATCCGGTCGGGCGGCTCGTGCTGCACTTGGGCGGCTCGTTCGACGCCGAGACGGCCCGACTGTCGGACTCGATCTGCACGGGGCTGCAACTGGCCAATTTCTGGCAAGACGTCGCTCGCGACTGGGACCGGGGGCGGATCTACCTGCCCGAGGCGCATCGGCGGCGCTTCGGCTACGACGAGTCGTGCTTCGAGCGTCGCGAGTGCAACGAAGCCTTCCGCCACATGATGGCCGCCGAAGTCGAGGAGGCTGAGAACTGGCTGCGGCGAGGCTGGCCGCTGGTCGGCCGGGTCGATCCCGACTTGCGGCTCGCCGTGACGCTGTTCCTCCGTGGAGGACTGGCAATTTTGGATGGGATCCGCCGACAGGATTTCGACGTTTGGACCAAGCGGCCCGAGGTCGGCAAGTGGCGTAAGCTGGTGCTGACAGTTGATAGTTGGTGGCGGCTTTGGCGGGGGAAGGAAATGGGAGAGGGGTTGGGGATTAGGGATTAGGGACAGCGGAATATGACGCACGAACGCCTGACGATCGACGATAGCTATCGGCTTTGCCATGCAATGGCCAGGCGTGCGGGATCGAGCTTCTATCCGTGCTTTCTTGTCCTGCACGAGCCGCAACGCCGGGCCATGGAGGCTCTCTACGCCTTCATGCGGCACACCGACGACCTGGGCGACCGGCCCGCATCGATCGCGGAAAACCAGACTGTCTCGCCACTCGACCAACTACACGCATGGCGAGCCGCATTGAACCGCGCCCTTGGCAGTACACCGGGTGGCATGGACGGCTCGCCCATCCTTGCCGGCGCCGAGCGAATCCTGCCCGCGGTGGCCGACACGGTCCGTCGCTTCGACATCCCGGCCAAATATCTTCACGCGGTCATCGACGGCGTCGAGATGGATCTGACCGACCAGACTTACGAGACGTTCGGCCAACTGGCCGAGTATTGCCACCGGGTCGCGTCGGCCGTGGGGCTCTCGTGCGTCCACATTTGGGGCTTTCGCGGCGACGAGCCGCGCGAGTCGGCCCGGAGTTGCGGGCTGGCCTTTCAATTGACCAACATCCTTCGCGATCTGGGTGAAGACTCGCGAATGGGCCGCATCTATCTGCCGCGCGAGGATATCGCCCAGTGCGGCTACTCGGTCGAAGCCTTGCAACGAGGCGAGACGGGCGAGGCGTTCGCCCGGCTCATGAAACTGGAAATCGGCCGCGCGCGACAGTTCTATCGCGAGGGCGCCGACTTGTTCGACCGGCTCGAACCGGCCGGCCTTCGAATCTTCGGCATGATGATCGACGTCTACCACCGTTTGCTCGGCCACATCGAGCGCAACCCGGGCGCGGTCTTCCGGCAGCGCGTGCGACTCGGCCGTATCGAAAAGATGCAAGTCGCCGCACGCTGGCTGCTCTTGCCGCCGCGCCGGGAGGCCCTGCCGTGAGCGAATCGAGCGACCAGCAAGGGCAGAATAGTCGCCTTTCGCTCCGCGAAAGTAGCGAAGCCACTGTCGCAATGACGGAGCACCAACACGGGCAAGATGCCCGTGAAACCCGGATCACGCGAGTGGCCATCGTCGGCGGCGGACTGGCCGGGTTGGCCGCCGCCGCGCGGTTGGTCGAATGCGGTGCGTTGGTCGAGTTGTTCGAGTCGCGCCGCACGTTGGGCGGTCGCGCTGGGTCATTCATCGAACCTGGCACGCGAGTCTTAACCGACCATGGGCAGCACGTCTCGATGGGTTGTTGCACGGCCCTGGCCGACCTGCTGCTGCGGACCGGCCTGGACGACACGTTCGAGACGCATCGTCGACTGACGTTCATCGGTCCCGACGGACGCCGCCACGCCTTCGCCGCGACACGGCTGCTGCCCGCCCCGTTGCACCTCCTGCCGAGTCTGTTGCGACTTGGCTTCCTGTCGTTTGCCGAACGCTGGAAAATCATGCGAGCCATCGGGGCAATAAAGGGCGCCACTGGCGTTCCGCCCGTGCTCGAACAACAACACGGGCTCGATAGTCGCCTTTCGCTCCGCGNNGCGAAAGGCGACTATGGCGGAGCGACAGTCGACTTTGCCCGCCGGGGAGCGGTTACAGCAAAACATAAACGACCAATCGATCGACTCTTGGCTTCGCCGCCAGAACCAATCCCAAGCGTCCATCGACCGTTTTTGGACGCCCCTGCTCGTCAGCGCCCTGAGCGAAACACTCGACCACATTTCGCTCGACGCCGCGCGCAAAGTGATCGTCGATGGTTTGATGGCGTCGCGCCGGGCGTACGAACTGCGCATCCCTCGGCTGCCGTTGGGCGAGATCTTCGACCAGCGGTTGGGCGATTGGCTTGAATCGCGCGGCGCGAGGATCCACCGCCTCGCGCGTGTGGCCCAGGTTGACGGCGACGCCTGTCGTGCCTGGGGCGTGGTGCTTCGCGACGGCCGGCGGCTCGAATTCGACGCGGTGATTGTCGCCGTCGAGTGGGATCGCGTCGGCCGGGTTCTGTCGCCCGAGTTGACGGCCGCCGTGCCGGAGTTGGAGCACGTCGAACGGCTCCGCCCGGCCGCCATTACCACGGTTCACTTGGCCCATGATCGTCCGATCCTCGACGTGCCCCACGCGCTGCTCGTCGGCCGACTCGGCCAATGGGTGTTTCGGAAGCCTGAAAACCGCGTTCAGGTTGTGATCAGCGCCTCGCACCGGCTGGTCGACATGCCTCGCGACCAACTTGCCCGACACATCGAGCGGGAACTGGCCGAAGTGTTTCCGGCCGCCGCCGCGGCGCGAGTCGTGTACCGCCGCGTTGTCGTGCAACCGCGAGCCGTCTTTTCGCCCGGTCCGGGCAGCGACCGGCTTCGCCCGGCGCAGGAGACTCCTATCGACAACTTGGCCCTGGCGGGTGACTGGACGGCGACCGGCTGGCCGGCCACGATGGAGGGCGCGGTGCGA
>DOEZ01000270.1 GCA_003532715.1 Planctomycetaceae bacterium | reverse complement strand
GCCGAACGCCAGCCCCGACGTGTAGCCCGATTGCGCCAATCCGACCAGATGGATCGTCGAGATGTTCGTCGAGAACAGGGCCAGGCCGATAACGGGCCAGGTAAGCGATTTGTCGGCCAGAAAGTAGCCCGCTCCCTCGGACGATTTGCGTCGCAGGCCGACCCAAAGTCCCAGCCCCACCACGCCGCAAATGTACAGGGCCACGACGGCCCAGTCGCGCCAATCGAGAGTCGCGACGATTTCGGCACCCTTCGTTTCCGCAGCCAAAAGCGAATCGAATCCCAACATGACGTCGTGCTCCACGGTTCAGACGAATCCCGCGACAGGTAATTGAGTTTTTCGGAGAATCGTCCAGTGTAGCAGACACCCCCCATGGGCCGCAATGGGTTGCAACGGCCCGCGGAAGGATCCATTTCCACGTTCAGAAATCGGCCTCCGCGGCCGGTTCCCCCGCGATGGTGCGGGAGCCATCCGAGACCTCGCCCGCTTGCACCATTCCCGACGATTTGTGGCCAGTTCGAACGTCGATGAGTGTTCTTGCCGCCCCCTCGCAAAACGTGATATACTACCGACCCACCCGAACCATCGCTCCCACGCAAGGACGCCGCATGCGCACCGACAACGTCCTCGATCTGATCGGAAACACGCCCCTGGTCCAACTCGCGGGCGAGAACATCTTCGCCAAGGCCGAATACCTCAATCCGGGCGGAAGCATCAAGGACCGCGTCGCGCTGGCCATGATCGAAGGCGCCGAGCGCGACGGACGCCTCACCCCCGAGACGATCCTCTGCGAGCCGACCAGCGGCAATACGGGCATCGGCATCGCCCTGATCGGCCGGCTCAAGGGCTACCACGTCCGCATCGTCATGCCCGAGGGAATGAGCGAGGAACGCAAGAAGATCATCCGGGCGTTCGGAGCTGAATTGATCCTCACGCCCGACGCGGAGAGCATTGGCGGAGCGGTCCGCGTCGTCGAGGAGATGGCGGCGGCCGATCCGCGGGTCTTCGTGCCGAACCAGTTCGGCAACCCCGACAACCCACGATGCCACTACGAGCAGACGGCCCACGAAATCTGGCGTCAGATGGGCGGCCAGGTGGACTACTTCGTCGCGGGCGTCGGCAGCGGCGGAACGCTGCAAGGCGTCGGCACGTTCCTCAAGGAACACCGGCCCGAGGCCAAGATTGTCGCCGTCGAGCCGAAGAACGTCGCGGCCCTGCTGGGTCACGAGCCGGGCTTGCACCAGATTCAGGGGATCGGCGACGGCTTCGTCCCGGCCGTGCTCGACGTCTCGCTGGTCGACGAAGTGATCGAGGTGAGTGACGAGGACGCCATCGAAACCACCCGGCAAATCGGCCGCGAACTGGGCCTGCTGTGCGGCATCTCGTCGGGGGCCAACGTCTGGGCCGCCCGGCGGTTGGCCGAGTCGCACTCCGGCAATATCGTGACCGTTTTGCCCGACCGGGCCGAACGATATTTCAGCACGGCGTTGCTGTAGCCCGGCCTGTCCGCCGACAGACACGAATCTTGGCAATTAGCGTGGATTAGCGAAGATCAGTGTTCCTAACTTCCTCTTGGGGCCAGTAAATGTTCCGCAGTCCGTCGCTTAATTCGGTTCGCAGGGATGCCCGTTCTGAAACCCTCGCTGGCGCTTCGGGCTAGTATGGGCTTATGGATAATCCAAGCCTGAAACACCTAAGTCGCTTTGTAGATATGATTTAGGTGTCCAGCGGGACGGCCGAACACGCCTTGATTCGTCGGCCGGGGACTCCTATAATCGCCGCTCCGATTGGGCGGGCCTGCTTGTCCCAAAAGGTTCTCTCCCTTCAGGTTGCGTTTTGTGACGGGGTCGAATGGCCGACCTCGGAACCCAGGCAAGGATGCCGATCTGCTGAGACACGATGACACCAAAGTGCCGAACGCTCCCCCGGGCGCGTCGCCTTGCGCGCGTGCCGTCGCCCATGCCGCGCGCCGGCTGACCCTGGCCTGCGCCATGCTGTTGGCTGGGGCCTCGCCGCTTCTGGCGCGAGTCGACCTGCCGCCGTCGAGTCCGACCGCGCCGGTCACCATTTCGGCGCCCTCGGCCGAGCGTTGGATACAAGGCGAATACGAGGTCTGGGTTCTTCGCGGCGGATGCCGCATCGTGCAGGGCGACGACACGGCGACCAGCCAAGAAGCCGTCGTCTGGATCGCGCGAGCCGAGGCGCCCGCGTTCGGCCCCACCCTGGTCATCAGCTATCTCGAGGGAAAGGCCGCGGTCGAACGTCGCCGCGACGGGAATACAACCCGGCTCACCGACGACTCGTGGCTAGGCGATTTGACGACGACCGGCGCCGTCACGGTCCAAGTGCCGCAAATTACCGGCGCGCCGGAAAGCGTGCCGGCCATCTATCGGCGCGGTTTGGCTCGACGCACGCCCGAAGACGATCAGGCGGTGCGCCGCACGCAGTTTCGAGAATACACGATCGACCCCGAAATGGTCCCCATCAGCGCGTCGCCGCCCGGCACGCGGCGAATCTCGGTGCATCCTCGCAGCAACGTGCGGCCGGCCTATCGCTGGGAACGCGACAAATCGCCGCTCGACGGATCGGCCGACCGCTGGGTCGCCGTCATCAACTTCGGCGTCAACGTCATCATCGAGGGCGTGTCGAAGTCGGGGCTCATCGACATCTCGGCCGATCGCGTGGTCATCTGGACCGTCGGGCCCGAAAACCTCGACCTGTCGAGCGGATCCCCGCAGGCGCAAGAAGTGCCGCTCGAAATCTACATGGAGGGGAACATCGTCTTCCGCGAGGGCTCCAGCGTCATCCATGCCGACCGGATGTACTACGACGTCCGCAACCAGGTCGGCATGGTCCTGGGCGCCGAGATGATCACGCCCGTGCCGAACTACGAAGGGAAGCTCCGGCTTCAATCGCAACTGCTTCGCCAGATGGGCGAGGGCCGGTTTCTCGCCCAAGACTCGTTCATCACGTCCAGCCGCCTCGGCGTGCCCAGCTACCGGCTTCAACTGGGCGAACTCGTCTACGAAGACAATCAACAGCCCGTGTTCGATCCGGCCGCGGGCGCGCCGCCGTTCGATCCGTTGGGCGACGGCCCGGCCGTCGCTCACGACCGGCGAGTTTCGGGAAGCAACGGTTTTCTCTTCCTGGGCGACGTACCGGTCTTCTACTGGCCCACGTTCAGCACGAACGTCGAGGAGCCGACGTTCTTCATTCGGCGAGCCCGCCTGAAAAACGACGATGTCTTCGGCACGCAGGTGCTGACGAACTGGGACGGCTATCAACTGCTCGGCCGACGGCGTCCGGCCGGCGACGATTGGGACATCAGCCTCGACTGGCTCAGCAAGCGCGGCTTCGGGCACGGCACCACCTACTCCTATCAGCGCGACGGATTCTGGATCTTGCCCGGCCAAACCGCCGGCCTGTTCGACTACTGGGGCATCCAGGACCACGGCCACGACAACCTGGGCCGAGGCCAGCGCGACCTGTTCCTCGAAAAACACTATCGCTGGCGGCTCTTCCATCAACATCGCCAGATGTTGCCCTACGATTGGCGGCTGTCGACCGAGCTGGGCTGGATCAGCGACCGCAACTTCCTCAACCAATACTACGAGCGCGAGTGGGACGAGCTGAAGGACGAATCGACCGGCCTCGAACTAAAGCGGGCGTACGACAACATCAGCTACAGCATCACCGCCGACACGCGGATCAACAGCTTCTTCACCCAGACCGAATGGTATCCGCGAGGCGATCACTACTGGCTCGGCCAATCGCTCTTGGGCGACGCGCTGACGTGGCACGAACACACGAGCATCGGGTACGCGCGCAACGAGATACTGAGCTATCCCGAAAACCCGGCCCAACAGGACACGTTCCGCTATCTGCCCTGGGAAAACTGGATCGACGGGCCCAAGGGCGAGCGCATCGTAACGACCCAGGAAATCGACTACCCGTTCCAACTCGGCCCGGTCAAGACGGTCCCCTACGCGCTGGGCCAGTTGGCCCACTGGGGACAGGATTATTACCACGACGACATGCAGCGAGCCTACTGGCAAGCCGGCCTTCGCGCGAGCATGCCCATGTCGACGGTCAATCCCATGGCCGAAAGCGAACTGTGGAACGTGCATGGCCTGGCGCACAAGGTGGTCTTCGACCTGGAATTCTCGGTGGCCGAGTCGAATCGCGACCTGGCCGATCTGCCGCTCTACGACGCACTCGACGACGACTCGATCGAAGCCTTCCGCCGCCGGATGCCGGCGGTCACCTACGGAACGCAGTTGTTGCCGCTCGACTATATTCCCTACGAGTTCGACCCGCGATCGTACGCCGTTCGCAGCGGTCTGGCGAGTTGGGTGACCTCGCCCAGCGCCGAAGTGGTCGACGACCTGATGGCCATGCGAATGGGAATGCGCAACCGGTGGCAGACGAAGCGAGGCATGCCCGGGCGTCGGAAGATCATCGACTGGATGGTGCTCGACACGAACGCGGTTTGGTTTCCGAAGGAATCTCGCGACAACTTCGGCCAGGCCCTCGGGTTGGTCGATTACGATTTCCGCTGGCACGTGGGCGACCGGTTTACCGTGGTTTCCGACGGCCTTTTCGACTTCTTCGACGAGGGCCAGCAGATCGTCAGTGTTGGCGGCTTCTTGAGCCGGCCGCCGCGAGGCAACTTCTACATGGGCATGAGATTCCTCGAAGGTCCGATCAAGAGCCGCATCGTGTCGCTGTCGTACAACTACTGGATGAGTCCGAAGTGGGTTTCGTCGTTCGGCACGTCGTTCGACGTGGCCGGCGACGGAAACATCGGCCAACGATTCGCCATTACCCGAATCGGCGAGTCGCTGTTGATTAGCGCCGGTTTCAACGTCGACGCCAGCCGAGGCAACGTCGGCGCCATGCTGGCCGTCGAGCCCCGATTCCTGCCCAAGCACCGCCTGGGCCAGCTCGACGGCGTGCAAATCCCCGTCGCCGGCGCCCACGGGCTTGAATAGTCTTCGTGTCCTTCGTGTCCTTCGTGGTGAATAAATGACTACCGAAGACCAAAACGCCGAAATGCCCCCCATTCGACCCGAACGCCCCTGGCACGCGAAGTTCCGCGACGCGTTTCGCGGGTTGAAGTGCGGTATTCGCGGACAGAGCAGCTTCTTCGCCCACTTCTTCATGGCGGCCGTCGTCCTGGTCGCCGCCGCGCTGCTCCATCTCAACCACACCGAATGGTGCCTGCTGACGCTGTGCATCTTCACGGTGCTTTCCGCCGAAATGTTCAACAGCGCCATCGAGTCGATGGCCCGGGCCATTACCGACGAAAATGATCCGCATGTGGGTCAGGCTCTCGACATCGGCAGCGCGGCCGTGCTGCTGGCGTCCATCGGCGCGTCCCTCGTCGGATTGATCATCTTCCTGCGTCATGTGAGCCTGCCGATCGAATGGCTTTAATTCGGATCATTCACCAACTCACACCACACTAGCCCGAAGCGCAAGCGAGGATAGATCAGCTCACCTCCCATAGGCATCAAGTTAAGTAACGGAACGTTGAGCAATCCTTCAAACGACGAGGGATTTAGGAACACTGATCTTCGCTAATCCTCGCTAATTATCAAGATTAGTGTTTATCAGCGTGAATTAGTGTTCTTCTTCCTTTCCGGGTACTAGCCGTTGCGTAGTCGTTTCCTTAACTTCGTGTCTATGGGTAGATCATCTCACCTCCCTCGCTCCCTCGTTTGCGCTTCGGGCTAGTGTTTGTATACTCACCAAGATCGTCAATAGAAGAAAGGAGCCCAACGATGACAACAACTCGCGTTTCGCCGGGCACGACCCGAATCGGATGGATCGGAACGGGCGTGATGGGCCGAAGCATGTGCGGGCACCTGATGGACGCGGGCTTCTCGGCCACCGTCTTCAACCGCACGAAGGACAAGGCCCAACCGCTGCTCGACCGGCACGCCGCGTGGGCCGACTCGCCGAGACAAGTGGCCGAGGCGTCGGACGTCGTGTTCACCATCGTTGGCTATCCGGCCGACGTGCGCGAGGTCGTTTTGGGCGACGACGGCGTTCTGGCCGGCTGCAGGCCCGGCGCGACGATTGTCGACATGACCACCAGCGAGCCGTCGCTGGCCGTCGAAATCGCCGCGGCGGCCGAGAAACAGGGAGTTCATGCGGTCGACGCGCCCGTGTCGGGCGGCGACGTCGGCGCGCGCCAGGCGACGCTGTCGATCATGATCGGAGGCGAGTCGGCGGCGGTCGCGGCCCTGCAACCCTGCTTCGAAGCCATGGGAAAGACGATCGTGCATCAGGGCGGCCCCGGCGCGGGCCAACACACGAAAATGGTCAACCAGATCCTCATCGCCACGAACATCGTCGGGGTTTGCGAGGCGCTGCTCTACGCCTATCGCGCCGGACTCGACCTGCCGACCGTCGTCCGTTCGGTCGGCGCCGGCGCGGCCGGAAGCTGGACCCTCGCGAACCTGGGGCCGCGGATCATGGAAAACCGATTCGAGCCCGGCTTCTTCGTCGAGCATTTCATCAAGGACATGGGAATCGCCCTGGCCGAATCGAAACGGATGGGCCTATCCATGCCCGGCCTTGCCCTGGCCCATCAGCTTTACCTCGCGCTCCAGGCGCAAGGCCACGGCCGCGACGGAACCCACGCGCTCCAACTGGCCCTGGCATCGCTGTCGGGCGTGGACTGGAAGAACCGGTGAACAAGACGAGCCCGGAGCATTCACGAGGCGACACGAACACGAACCCGAAGCGCAAGCAAGAGGCGTGCAACGACGTATCGTCACCGAAACGTGCTTCACGGCCTCGCGAAGCGATAAGCCACGATCTTGGCCAACAGCGCGGCGGCGACCGTTTCGTTGACCTGAGTGCCCGGCTGGGGAACCGTTTCGACCACGTCGCAGCCGACTAGGTCGATTCGCCGATTCTCGCGCAGAAGCCGGCGCAGATACTTTAGCGCGGGCCACCAGCCCAACCCGCCCGGTTGCGGCGTCCCGGTGCCCGGGCAAAGCGACACTTCCAGGGCGTCGATGTCCACGGTCAGAAAGACCGGTCCGTCGAGTTTCCCGAGTTCGGCCGTCAGCGAGGCTTCGACTTCGGGCTCCATGGCCAGTTCGCGGGCCGGAAAGGTCCGCACCAGGTCGCAGTCGCGGCCGAATTCGTATTCCTCGCGATCGGCCGAGCGGATGCCGACGGCCACGACGCGCGCCCCGCGCTCGACCAACCGCCGCACGGCGCACGCGTGACTATGCGGCGAATCGTTGTACGTGTCGCGAAGATCGGCGTGGGCATCGAACTGGACGACCGTCAGGTTGGACAGATCCTCGGGATCGTCGACGGCCGCGCGGACCAGCGCGGGCGTCAGGCTGTGTTCGCCGCCGACGCCGACGACCAAGCCCGACATGGCCTGATAGAGACGGGCGTGTTCGAGCACGCGGGCGAGATA
>DOEZ01000521.1 GCA_003532715.1 Planctomycetaceae bacterium | reverse complement strand
CCGTGTTTCACATGGAAGCGGGAAACCGCTGCTTCGACCAGCGGGTGCCGGAGGAGATCAACCGGAAGATCGTCGATCACATCGCCGACATCAACATGCCCTACAGCGACATCTCGCGAGAGTATTTGCTCCGCGAAGGGTTGCCGCCTGATCGGATCATCAAGACCGGCAGCCCGATGTTCGAGGTGCTCCACCATTATCTTCCGAAGATTCGCCAGAGCGACGTCCTCGCGCGACTCGGCCTCGACGAAGGCGGTTACTTCCTGGTCAGCGGACACCGCGAGGAAAACATCGACTGCCCCGAACAATTCGAGAAGTTCTGCGACGTCCTGAATCGCCTTGCCGTCGCGGGCGATTTGCCGGTCATCGTTTCGACGCACCCGAGAACCCGGAAAAGGCTCGAAGCGGATGGCGTCGAAATCGATCCTCGTGTTCGATTCCTCAAACCGTTCGGATTCAGCGATTATAACCACTTGCAGATGCACGCCAGCCTGACGCTCAGCGACAGCGGAACGATCACCGAGGAATCGTCGATTCTGGGATTTCCGGCATTGAACATCCGAAACGCCCACGAACGGCCCGAGGGCATGGAAGAGGCGGCGGTCATCATGACGGGCCTCGAATGGGATCGGATTCGCGAGGCGATGCGCGTCCTGGAGGACTCGGTTCATGGAAACGATCGGTGTCTTCGGATTGCGCGAGACTATGACGTTCCGAATGTGTCGGAGAAGGTCGTGCGGATAATCTTGAGTTACACCGATTATATAAACCGAGTGGTCTGGCGGAAAACAACACCTCGGAACACCCAGCGGAGCGTGTCTCCGGCATCTCCCACGCGTGAATGGAGTCACGATTCATGAGAGGACTCGACCATAAGACCGTGCTGATCACGGGCGGCACCGGTTCGTTTGGCAAGGCCGTCGTCGAGCAATTGATGAAGACCAACTGCAAGGAGGTCCGCATCTTCAGCCGGGACGAACTGAAGCAGGAAGAGATGCGGGTTCGCTGCTCGAATCCGCGTCTGAAGTTCTACATTGGCGACGTTCGCGACAAGGCGAGCGTCGACCAGGCCATGGCCGGGGCCGATCTTGTGTTTCACGCCGCGGCGCTCAAGCAGGTGCCGTCCTGCGAGTTCTTTCCAATGCAGGCCGTGCAAACGAACATTCTGGGCAGCCATAATGTGATTACCTCGGCCATCGAACACGACATCGAACGCCTGGTCTGCCTGAGCACCGACAAAGCGGCCTATCCCGTCAACGCCATGGGCATGTCGAAGGCCCTGATGGAGAAGGTCGCGCTCGCGGCGACTCTGAAACTTCCGAACTCCGCCACGACTGTGGCGATCGTCCGTTACGGAAACGTGATGTGCTCACGGGGGTCGGTCATTCCGTTGTTCATCAAGCAGATCAAGTCCGGGCAACCGGTCACGATCACGGTGCCTTACATGACGCGGTTTCTGCTGGCGCTGTCCGAGGCGGTCGAACTGGTTCTCTTCGCATTTGAAAACGCCGAGCAAGGCGACTTATTCATTAAGAAGGCTCCCGCATGCACGATCGGCGATCTGGCGCGGGCCGTGTCACGGCTGTTCGGGTCGGACGTTCCCGCGCAGACCATCGGCATCCGTCATGGCGAGAAAATCTACGAAACCCTGGCCACCCGCGAGGAACTCGCGAGGGCGGACGACATGGGCGACTACTATCGTATTCGTTCGGACAACCGCGATCTGGACTATCAGAAATACCGCCAGTACTTCACCGAAGGCAACTTGCGAGAGTTCGAACAGGCGGACTACACTTCGCACAATACCACGCGGCTTGGCGTGGAGGAGACGATTCGACTGTTGGAGCGTCTTCCGGAAGTCCACGAAGAGTTGGATGGCTGGGAGAGACCGTGCGTGGGCCTCGGACGGGAGAAAGAAACGAACGCCAAAGCGGCGCGACGTTGCGCGTAGGAGTCCATGGTTGACGCCGGATATGGGATAATGAAGATTCTCTGGTTCACCAACATGCCCTTCCCGGCGATGCTCGGCATCGAAGATCGCCTCCACGCGGCCTCCGGCGGGTGGATGACGGCGTTGCTTCAGTCGCTGTCCGAAGAGCCGCAAGCCGAGATTTGCGTTGCGTGCGTGGCGCCGCGACTGGCGGAGGCTGAGTTGGTCTCCGACAGGGGCGTGCGATTCCACGCCATTTCACGAGGTGGTCTGCCGCAACGCCTCCGTCTGCGAAATCCCGACAACAATTCGCGATACCTAGATGCCTGCGTCCGCCTGGTGGAACGAGTGCGACCGGATATCATACATGTTCACGGTTCCGAGCGATTGTACGGGTTGCTTGGCGCGAGGAGTCTGGTTTCCGCTCCCGTGGTAGTCTCTCTCCAAGGACTACTGCATGACTATGCGAGGTGGCGACACTATTTCGGCGTCGCCCCGCTTCGAGATATTCTTGCCGATCAATGCCGCCTCAATCTGTTGCAAGGACGCGGCTCCCTTGTCGAATATTGGAAGTTTCTCGGTTCCGCCAGGCGAGAAATGAGAATCCTGGAAGGGAACCGCTATTTCATGGGGCGTACGATTTGGGATCGCGCGCATATTGAAGCCGTCAATCCACGGTCGCGGTATTTTCACGTGAACGAGATACTGCGGCCGGCGTTCTATCGCCGGCAGTGGAGTGTTCAATCTTGTCGGCGACATCGCGTCTTGTTCACGAACGCGAATACTTATAGGCGTGGAGCGGAGGTGCTGATCGACGCGGTCTCGATCCTGCGGAGGGAGTTCTCCGACATTCAATTAGCTCTCGCGGGCGGTATCGAGCGTTCTTCGTACGGAAAGCGTCTCTTGCGGCGGATATCCGAACGCGGACTTCTTCAGTCGGTGGAATTCCTAGGCTGTCTCAACGAGGATCAAATGAGCGACGCCTTATGCACGGCGCACGCATTCGTCATTCCGTCACTCATCGAGAACAGCCCAAACAGTCTGTGCGAGGCACAGCTAATCGGAGTGCCCTGCGTTGCTTCGTATGTAGGCGGCATACCGACCTTGGTGGAAGAAGGAAGAACCGGCCTCCTGTTTCCGCCGGGAGACGCGCCGGTGCTCGCCGATCGCCTTAAGACGATTTTCCGAGACGATCGGTTGGGCGAAAGCCTCGCGACGCAGGCCAGGGAAACGGCGCGACGGCGACACGATCCAAAATCGGTCACGAGGACGGTATTGGAGACCTATGAGTTGATCATCAACGACGCGGCTTCAACGACGAGAAGAAGCGGCAACATTCGCAGCTAGGATATCCGCATGGCAGACGAATCCATTGAGAATCGCTATCCCCGAGTGCTGGTCGTCAACGGACAGCCGTTCTGGCAAGGATGCGGGACCGGTTTAACGCTGATGAATCTTTTCAAGGGATGGCCCAAGGATCGTCTGGCGTGTCTACACACCTCTCCCAAGGCGCGGCCGGAACCGGCCTTCTGCCGGTGGCAGTACGCCTTGTCTCCGAGCAACTTGCGATTCATCGGCCGTGTCTCGCAAAACGGGTCGGCGGGAGTCGCGAACGGAACCGCGCCGATCGTACGGAGTATCGATGATCCCAAAGCGGATAGCCGCTATGATTCACCGATTCGGTCGTACCTGCGGCAAATCAAGGCATATGTTCCGCGTCAGGGGCTGAAGGATCTCGACGCCTATCGGATACCGCCCGCCGGCTTGGAGCGACTGGACGAATTCAAGCCGCAAGTCATCTACACGATGCTGGCGTCGAACCTCGTCATGAAGCTTTGTCTCGACGTGGCCGATCGCTACTCGGCCCCGATCGTTCCACACTTCACCGACGACTGGCCGACCACGCAATACGCTTTCTCGGCGTTCCGGTTTTCGCTTCGGAGAACCATGCGCCGATGTCTGACGGAGATTCTCGCGCGTTCTCCCCGGCGGCTGGTCATTGGGGATGCAATGGCCGAGGAGTATTCGCGGCGTTTCGGCGGAGACTTCGAGCCTTTCGTCAACTGCGTCGAGCCGGAATTGCTCGAACGTCCCATCACGGCGCCAACGCCACGAGAAAAAATACGATTGATGTACGTCGGCGCTTTGCACCTGGATCGATGGCGGTCGCTGCGAGACATCGGCATGGCCCTCATGCAATTGCGCGACGCGGGGTTGGAGGCCGAAGCCTTGGTTCACGCGCCGGTGCAATTCACCGGGGAGGCAAAACGTCTGAATATTCCACCCGTCATGCGATTCGCCGGAGTGCTAGCCGCCTCCGAAGTGGTTCCGGCTTTGCGCGGCGCCGACGTCGTTATCCATGTCGAGAGCTTCGGTCGGTCGTCGCGAATCTACGCCAAATACTCCGTTTCGACGAAGATACCGCAGTGCATGGCCTCTGCCCGGCCCATTCTCGCGTATGGACCCGAAGAGCTGGCCTCGATACGTTATGTGCGCGAGTCCGGCAGCGGGCTGGCCGTGGGGCATCGCGACCAGGATGAACTGAAAACGGCCTTGCGACGTTTGATTGGCTCCAGGGAATTGCGGGAACAGCTTGGCGCGGTGGGACATCGCGTGGCCTGCGCGCGGCACAACGCGGCGACCGAACGGGAAAGGCTTCGTTCCATCCTAGACGACGCGGCCATGGCGGCACGCGCATGACGCCCGTGCCCGTCGCGCTTTTCGCGTTTTGTCATGCCGCGGGAGGCGACCGTTCGGACCGTCGAAGCATTCGACCGCACTCATTGTCGCGATCCGTGAAGATGCGAGATTGCGCCGACCTGAAGACGATAGACGGGGCGCAATACGTTTCGTGAAATCGTCTCGCGCAACGGCCGCTTCTTCGCGTGGATCGTGGTGCCGCCGAGGCGGGCCGAAATTTCGGTGACGCCCGACGGCGTGACGACCCGGGGACGGATGCCGGTTACCCAACTCATCTGCATGAACGTGTCGACCGGTCGGTCGAACCGCTCGGTGAGTTCCAACAGCCGCCGCGCGGCGCCGCCCGCGACCAATAGCGACGTCGCTCCCAGGGGCGTCACGACCGGCTCGCGGATGTGAGGGGCCTTGCCCTGGTCGGCGGGAATCTGGCCGCGCCGCGGCACGGGGAACTTGATCACATCCAACGGCCGTAGTTCAGATGTCGCCAATTCGAGGGCCGGGCCAAAGACGGCCGTTTCCAGCTCGACGTCGTCCTCGAAGATCAGACCGGCGTCGAGACCCCGGGCGACGATCTCCTTCCAAGCCTCGCGGTGGCTCAGGAATACGCCGATCTCGCCGTCGCGAAGATGAAATGGATACCGCGGCCGAAAGAGACGTTCGCCGGCGGCCGCCATTCGCGCGGCCTCGTCGAGCGCATGGCCGTCGACCGCCTGAAGTGGTTCGCAAGGGACCGGGCAAAGTTGCCGGAGTCGATCAACTTGTGGGCGTCGCTCGACAGCCCGGTCGAGTGTGATGATGAATCCTTGTATCGTCACTTTGGCTTGCTTCGATAGAGGGTGATTGCTCCGAGGGCAGTTGCCCGCGAGGTTGCCGCCATAGTTCGCGATAGACCTCGGCGATTCGTTCGACTTCGCCGTCGAGTGAGAATTCGCGTTCGACGATCATTCGGGCGTTTCTTCCCCAGGCGTCGAGCGTGGTCCGGTCGGCGGTGATGGCGCGAATCGCGTCGGCCAGGGCGTCGACGTCGTCGACGGGAACGAGAATGCCGCTGGTGTTTGGGCGGATCATTTGTGCATACGCGCCCGTGTCGGCCGCGACGACCGCCGCGCCCGAGGCCATCGCCTCGAGCGGCGTCAGGCCGAAACCTTCGTAAAGGGCCGGCGCGGCCAAGACCGAGAGTGCCCGCATTGCCTCGGGCATCGCACGGCGGGCGATCTCGCCGGTGAAGACGAATCGGTCGCTCAGCCGGGCCGCCTCGATCCGCCGTCTCAACGACGTCTCGAATGCCGCGTCGCCGGGCATGGCTCGGCCGATGACGACGGCCGTCAGCCCGGGCTGCTCGGACAAGACGCGAACCATCGCCTCGACGAACAAGTGCGTCCCCTTCTCCTCGCGGATCCGTCCGACGATGCCGATTCCGTAATCGCCGGGCCAGCCCGTCGCTTGCCACGCACGGCGTCGGTCGGCGGCCGGCGTGAACAGCGACGTATCGACTCCGTGCGGCGCGACGGCCGTCGCATGGTCGAGAAACGACGCGGCCTTCTGGGTCGTCGCCACGACGGCGTCCATCCGCGCAATCAGCCTTCGGGGGACGGCCGAATGGCGTCGTTGAGCTGCCGACGTGAACACGATTCGGATGGGCAAGCGCAAGACGTCGCGGGCGAACAGCGCGGCCGCCATTTCCATGTTCCGGCGGACGTGCCAAATCGCAAACGGCCGGTTTTTGGGCGGCCGGCGGCACAGTCGGATCGCCCGGCCGAACGAGATGGGCTCGGGGACGCTCGGCAATGGATCGCCCACCAGACGCAAATCGAACTGGCCGAGNNAAAAATCCCTACCTTAGTTCCTTCTAGCAAATCGAACTGGCCGAGTTGCTTCGAGACCACGGCGTCGGCCGTGGCCGAAACCCCGGTGAAACGACGGTGGAAGTTCGTGACGAACAGCTCGGGACAATTCGACGACGGTGGATTCATGACGCGGTTTTTCTCGATTTTGGCCAGTACGACCCATTTCGTCCCAAAAAAGCCGGTCCCTGTCCAGACCAAAATCCCGAGAACCCCGCCATACGCCGCATCGTGCGGGAGAGAATGCCCCTTTGTGTCCACTTCCGTGGCAACCAGCCGAAACAAGAGGGCTGGCGGCCCCG
>DOEZ01000357.1 GCA_003532715.1 Planctomycetaceae bacterium | reverse complement strand
TAAACGAACTCCGTGCGACCGGCCGTGATGTTGGGTCGCGGAGCGACGATGCGGGCCGCCACCGAGGCGTCCATCGGGAAGACCTGATATTTCTTCGCTTCCTCGATGAACACTTCTTTGAGTTCACGGACTTTGTCCGGATACTTGTCGGCAAGGTTCTCGGACTGGGAGTAGTCCTTGGTCAGGTCGTAGAGTTCAAGCACCTGGTTGTTGAGCGGGTCGGGGTTGGCGGCGCCGAAGGCCTCCCACGGCGCGCGGTTTACCTGTGTGCTCAGGAGCCAGCCTTCGTGATACAACGCCCACTGGCCCATCATCTCGAAGTACTGGGTCTTGTGTCGCGACGGCTCGTTGGCGTTCTTCGCGTCAAACGTGTAGACGAGACTCGTGCCCTCGATCGGCGCCTGCTTGATGCCGTCCACGTACTCGGGAGCCCCGACGCCACTGGCCTCAAGGATGGTCGGCACGATGTCAATGACATGACAAAACTGCTCGCGCAAGCCGCCTTCGTCCTTGATTCTCGCGGGCCAAGAGATGCACATTCCCTGCCGGATACCGCCCAGCATAGAGGCATTCTGCTTGAACCAGGTGAAGGGCGTATCGAATGCCCAGGACCAGCCCGCCGACATATGGTTGTATGTCGTCTCGGTACCCCATGCGTCGTAGTATTTCGCGAGCTGCGTTTCGACGGGCACGCTGACGCCGTTAAAGAACGCAACCTCGTTCGGCGTGCCCAGCGGGCCGCCCTCGGCGCTGGTACCGTTATCGCCGTTGATATAGATGATGAGCGTGTTGTCGAGCTTGCCAATATCCTCGATTGCCTGGATGACACGGCCGATTTCATGGTCATTATAGGCCGCATAGGCGGCGAATATCTCCACCTGTCGGATGTAGAGCTTCTTCTCCTCGGGCGTGCAGTCATCCCAGTTCTTGATGACATTCGTCGGCCAAGGCTCCAGCTTGGTGTCCGGAGGAATTATCCCGAGACGCTTCTGATTTTCGAAAATGCGTTCGCGAAGCTTGTTCCAACCGTCGTCGAAGAGATGCAATTTGCGAATCCTGTCCACCCATTCCTTCGTCGGGTGATGCGGCGCGTGCGTGGCGCCGGGGGCGTACTTGATGAAGAATGGCTTGCTAGGATCGATCTGGTTGACTTGGTGCAGGTATTCAATGGCGTCTTCCGCCATGCCGGTAGTCAGGTTCCAGTCCGGCTTTCCGGCAAATGGATAGATCTGGGTCGTATTGCGGAACAGGTTCGGTTGCCACTGGTTGGCGTCTCCGCCCACGAAACCATAGAAGTACTCGAAGCCCATCCCGATGGGCCACTGGTCGAAAGGACCGATCGCGCTCGCCTGGAATGCGGGCGTGTTGTGATCCTTGCCGAACCAAGACGTGGCGTAGCCGTTGTCCCGGAGGATACGGCCGATCGTCGCCTTGTCCTTGGCGATGATGCTGTTGTAACCGGGAAAGCCCGTCGCCTGTTCGGAGATCACGCCAAAACCGGCTGAGTGATGATTGCGCCCCGTGATGAGCGCGGCGCGAGTCGGCGAACAAAGTGCGGTGGAGCATATGTTGTTGTATCGCAAACCGGCCCGTGCAATGCGATCCATCGCGGGCGTCGGAATCACGCCGCCGAACGTGCTGGGCACGCCGAATCCGGCGTCATCGGTGATAATGAGCAAGACGTTGGGCGCGCCCTTGGGCGGCACGACGCGCGGGGCCCACCAGGGCTTGGACTGCAAGGCGCTGTCCTTGATCACGCCGCCGAATTTTGGATCGGGTGGCGGCAGTTGCCTCCCGTCTATCGTCGTGGTAGCGCTTGGCGAACCCGTCGCCTCCACAGCCTGTTGCGCGGCGACCGGCACGGTCGAGAGCGTCGCGGCCAGAATCGCCAAGAGAGGGTACACCCTAACCATGTCGTTTCTCCTTGAACTCGTGGCGGATTGGAGAATGCGAGTGACTTCCGCGTCACCCGTAAGTAGTGCAAGTCTACGCCTCGGACAACTCGCGGGCAAATCGAAGAAGCATACCCCCCCTAGCGTCTCACGGTCGTGGAATGAGCTCGTGGCCGATACCGACTTTGGTATATTACTGGTTCAGTAAACAACGAAAACAGCACTGATTTTGGTCGATTCCAGAATCTGGTTTCCTATTGATCTAAACGCCGATGAGCAGGAAACCGGGCATGGTTCGCGGACATCGCACATGCCTGGTATGACTGCCGTCACGTGACGCCAATTCCGACCGGGCTCGGCTCCGTCGATTCCTCTCGGCGGCGTCGACCGGCCCGTTGCCGGAAGGAAAGACGACTGCTAAGATGGAAACTTCCGTGCCTGGGCTGGGAACGCCCAGAGGGGGCGGAACCCTACGGCTGTGCAAACCCAGGTGTCAACATGGACCGGCGGCAACCGAGTACCACGCAGGACGATTGGCGTCCGACCGCGCCGGCCGGAACGGCGTCGGCTGGCGTATTTCGGCTTTCAAAGGGGCTCGACCTGCCCCTCACCGGCGCGCCCACCCAACAGATCGACGAGTCGCTCAAGACCACCCGCGTCGCCCTGGTCGGCCCCGACTACAACGGCATGCGCCCGACGATGGAAGTCGAGGTTGGCGACCGTGTGAAGGCGTGCCAGGTAGTCTTTTCCGACAAGAAGACGCCGGGCGTGGTGTACACGGCCCCGGGCGCGGGCAAGGTCACGGCGATCAATCGGGGGCAGCGGCGAGCATTTCTATCGGTCGAAATCGAGTTGGACGGTGACGAGTGCGAAGCGTTTGGCGACTTCACCCCAGCCGCGATACGCGACCTGGGCCGGGCGGCGGTGGTCGACGTCCTGGTGCGGAGCGGCTCTTGGACGGCCTTTCGGACGCGTCCGTTCAGCAAGGTTCCTCGCCCCGACTCAACGCCCCATTCGATCTTCGTCACGGCGATCGACACGAACCCCCTGGCCGCCGATCCGGCGGTGATCATCGGCACGCGACCGGACGACTTCGAGGCGGGCTTGAGCGTACTCACCCGACTTGGGGCCGAGCATGTGTATCTGTGCAAGGCGGCCGGCGTGGAACTCCCAGGCGAACAGGTCGAGGGTGTCGAAACGGCCGAATTTGTCGGCCCGCATCCGGCCGGACTGCCGGGCACGCATATCCACTTTCTCGCGCCGGTCGATCGCGGGCGAATGGCGTGGCACCTCAATTACCAGGATGTTTTGGCCATCGGGCGGTTGTTCTTGACCGGACGGCCCGATTTCGAGCGCGTCGTCTCGCTGGCCGGTCCGGGCGTGGTCGATCCGCGGCTCGTGCGGACGCGGATTGGGGCGAACTTGACCGATCTTACGCGGGGCCAGGTGACGCCGGGCGTCGAGCGGGTCGTCTCGGGATCGGTGCTTTTCGGCCGGAAGTCGGAAATGCCGACCGACTACCTCGGCCGCTACCACCTGCAAGTGTCCGTGCTGCCCGAGGTGGCCGATCGGGAACTGTTCGGCTGGATCATGCCGGGGTTCAACAAGTTTTCGCTGATCAACGTCGTCGCCTCGAAGCTGCTGTCGGGCAAGCGGTTTGCCCTCGACACGGCACGGCACGGCGGGCATCGCGCCATCGTGCCGATGGACCTGTACGAAAAGGTCATGCCGCTCGATATCCTGCCGACATTCCTGCTCAAGGCGTTGGCCGTCGGCGATCTCGAACAGGCCGAGGCTTTGGGCTGCCTCGAACTCGATGAAGAAGACTTGGCTCTTTGCACTTTTGTTTGTCCGGGCAAGGGAGACTACGGCGTCATGCTGCGTGAAAATCTCACCGTGATCGAGAAGGAGGGGTAATGCGGCCGTTACGCTATGTGTTCGAACGATTGGAGCCTCTCTTCACGGAGGGGGGCAAGCTCGAGAAGCTCTACCCGCTGTTCGAGGTCATCGAGTCGTTCTTCTACACGCCGTCGGAGCCGACTAGCGGATCGTGCCATGTGCGCGACGCGATCGACTTCAAACGCATGATGATGATCGTCGTCATCGCCGTCATGCCTTGCGCCCTGATGGCAATGTACAACACGGGCCTACAGGCCAATCGTTACATGCAAGACCAGGGCATCAGCACGGCCGCCGGGTGGCGAGGCGAAGTGCTCGACCAAATTGGCATCGGTTACGATCCGGCCAACGTCGCGGCCTGTTTTCTGCACGGCGCGTTGTTCTTTCTGCCCGTTTATATTGTGTGCATGGTCGTTGGTGGAAGCTGGGAAGTGCTTTTCGCGCTGGTACGCCGCCACGAAGTGAACGAGGGGTTTTTCGTGACGGGCATTCTGTTTCCATTGACGCTGCCGCCGACCATTCCGCTTTGGCAGGTCGCGGCCGGCATCACGTTCGGCGTGGTAATCGGCAAGGAGATATTTGGCGGCACGGGACGCAACTTTCTTAATCCGGCGCTGACGGCGCGGGCGTTTTTGTTTTTCGCCTATCCGACCCAGATATCGGGAAGCGAGGTATGGACGGCCGTCGATGGTTTCAGCGGCGCGACGCCGCTTGGCGCGTTGGCCGAAGGCGGCATGAAGGCGGTTCACGACCTGCACGTCACCTGGTCCGATGCGTTTTTGGGGACGATTCAAGGTTCGATGGGCGAGACGTCGGTGCTGGCCTGCCTGATCGGAGTCGTCATTCTTCTGGTCTGCCAAGTTGCAAGCTGGCGTATTATGCTCAGTATGTTGCTCGGCTTCCTGGGCGCGGCGGTGGGCCTGTATGGGTTGTATCTTACGGGCACGACGACCAACCCGGCGTTCGAGATGCCGCCGCATTGGCACCTGGTTGTCGGTGGGTTGGCATTCGGGCTGGTTTTCATGGCGACCGATCCGGTCAGTGCGTCGATGACCCACCTGGGGCAGTACATTTACGGCGCGCTGATCGGCATCATGGTGATCTTGGTGCGCGTGTTCAACACGGGCTTTCCCGAGGCCGTCATGCTGGCCATTCTCTTCGGCAACGTGTTTGCCCCGCTGATCGACTTCTATGTGGTCCGGGCCAACATTCGCAGGAGGGCCCTTCGTCATGCATAAGGACTCGATTGCGAGGACCATTGGCGTTGCGGTCGTGGTTTGCGTGGCATGTTCGGTCATCGTCTCGTCGGCCGCCGTCGGATTGCGGAGCCGGCAACATGCCAATCAAGTTCGCGAACAAATGGTGCAGATACTCGCCGCGGCCGGCCTGCCCGAGAGTGACCTGGCCGGGGATACCGAAACGCTGAAACGGCGTTTTGATCAGGTCATTGAGACGCGAGTGGTTGATCTCGCGACGGGCGAAAGGTTGAGCGACGTGGATCCGGCGTCGATTGACCCGCGGAAGGAAGCACGGAATCCCGCGACCAGCACGGTGATAGCCCAGGGGGAGGATCTGGCGGGAATCAAACGCCGGGCCAATCGGCAGGCGATATACCTTTATCGCAAGGACGGGCGGATCGAGCGGATCATCCTGCCCGTGTATGGCAAAGGGCTGTGGTCGACCATGTACGGCTACCTGGCGTTGAGTTCCGACGCGATGACGATCGAGCGGCTTGCGTTCTACGAACACGCCGAAACGCCGGGGCTGGGCGGCGAAATTGACAACCCGCGATGGAAGGCCCAATGGGTCGGAAAGAAAGCGTTCGACGACGAGGGGGAGCCGCGGATCGAGGTCATCAAGGGCGTTGTCGATTCGAGTAGTCCACAGGCCGACTACCAGGTCGACGGCATTTCGGGCGCGACGATCACGGGCCGGGGCGTCATGAACCTTGTCCGGTATTGGCTGGGCGAGCAGGGCTACGGCCCCGTGCTCGAGAAGTTGCAAGAAACGGAGGGACGCTAGATGGATGCGAAGAAGTTACTTCTGAACCCTCTGGTGGTCGAGAACCCGATCAACGTGCAGATCTTGGGGATCTGCTCGGCGTTGGCCATCACGACCAAGCTCGAGACGGCCGTCACGATGTGTTTCGCGGTCACGTTCGTGCTCGTCCTGTCGAACTTGGCCGTGAGCCTGATCCGCAACCAGATCCCGTCGAGCATTCGCATGATCGTCGAAATGACGATCATCGCGTCGCTGGTCATGTTCGTCGATCAGGTGCTCAAGGCTTATGCGTACGACATTAGCAAACAGCTTTCGGTCTTCGTCGGGCTTATCATCACGAACTGCATCCTCATGGGCCGCGCCGAGGCGTTCGCCTTGAAGAACGGGCCGTGGCCAAGCATGCTCGACGGACTGGGCAACGGGCTGGGATACAGCGTCGTCCTCTTGACCGTGGCCACCATCCGCGAGCTGTTCGGCTCGGGCTCGCTGTTCGGATTCGAGGTGTTGCCGCTGGTCACCAACGGCGGTTGGTATCCGGCCAACGGCCTGTTGCTGTTGGCTCCTGGCGCCTTTTTTATCATCGGCCTGATGATCTGGATCACTCGGACGCTCAAGCCCGACATGGTCGAAAAGGAGAACTGACGTGGTCGAGCATTATCTGAGTTTGTTGCTCAAGGCGATCTTCGTCGAGAACCTCGCCCTGTCGTTCTTTCTGGGCATGTGTACGTATCTGGCCGTGTCGAAGCGGGTCGAGACGGCCACCGGCCTGGGAATCGCCGTGATCGTCGTGCAGGGAATCACCGTTCCGGTCAACAACCTGGTGCATACGTATATCCTCAAGGAGAACGCGCTCACGTGGCTCGGCGTCGGCGAGGGCATGGACTTCGAGTTCCTCGGGCTGGTCTGCTACATCGGCGTCATCGCGGCCATGGTACAGATCCTCGAAATGACGCTCGACAAGTTCTTTCCGAAGCTCTACAACGCCCTGGGTATCTTCCTGCCGCTGATCACGGTCAACTGCGCGATTCTTGGCGGGACGCTGTTCATGGTCGAACGCTCTTACGACTTCGGCGAGAGCGTCGTCTATGGGTTCGGTTCGGGTATCGGCTGGGCGCTGGCCATCATCGCCCTGGCCGCCGTTCGAGAGAAGATGAAATACAGCAATAGCCCGGCCGGATTACGCGGGTTGGGCATCACGTTCATCACGGTTGGCCTGATCGCGATGGCCTTCATGTGTTTTTCGGGAATTCAACTCTAACCTTTGCTGTCAATACCTATGTCGGCGGAGCTTCTGCAAATACTGTTGGGCGTGGCGGTCTTCACCGTGATGGTGACGGGGCTGGTCGTCGTCATATTGGCCGCCCGTTCGCGACTGGTGCCGAAGGGGGACGTCACGATCGAGATCAACGACGATCCCGACAAGGCGATTACCGTACCCACCGGGCAGAAACTGCTCGGCGTGCTGGCCGACCGTCAGATATTCGTTCCTTCGGCTTGCGGCGGTGGAGGAACCTGCGCCCAATGTAGGTTGCTCGTCATCAAGGGAGGAGGCGACATCCTGCCCACCGAGCGCGATCTTCTGACGCGAAAAGAGGTCCGCGCCGGAATGCGACTGAGCTGTCAGGTGCCGGTCAAGCAGAACATGAAGATCGAAGTCCCGCACGAGGTCTTCGAGGTGAAGAAGTGGCAATGCACGGTTCGGTCGAACAAGAACGTCGCCACGTTTATTAAGGAGTTGATTCTGGAGCTTCCGCCGGGCCAGGACGTGAATTTTCGAGCGGGCGGATACATCCAGATCGAGTGCCCGCCGCATGAGCTGAGCTTCCGCGATTTCAACATTGACGAGGAGTATCACGCCGACTGGGATCGTTTCAATCTTTGGGCGTACAAGTCGAAGGTCGTCGAGCCCGCCTCGCGCGCGTACTCCATGGCGAACTACCCGGAGGAAACGGGCATCATCATGCTCAACGTGCGCGTCGCGACGCCGCCGCCCGAGCACCCCAAGGCGCCTCCGGGAATCATGTCGTCGTATATTTTCAACCTCAAGCCGGGCGATCCGGTCACCATCTCGGGGCCCTACGGCGAGTTCTTCCCCCAAGAGACCGACGCCGAAATGATCTACGTCGGCGGCGGCGCGGGAATGGCCCCGCTGCGTTCCCATATCTTCGACCTGCTCAAGCGGGTCGGCTCGAAACGCAAGATTTCCTACTGGTACGGGGCCCGAAGCCTTCGCGAGGTCTTTTACCAGGACGAATTCGACAAGCTGGCCGCCGAGAATCCGAATTTCTCGTGGCATCTGGCCCTGTCCGATCCACTGCCCGAGGACAACTGGAAGGGTCCGACGGGGTTCATCCACCAAGTTCTTTACGACGAGTATCTCGGCAAGCACCGCAGCCCGGAAGATTGCGAATACTACATGTGCGGGCCGCCGTTGATGAGCGCGGCCGTGCTGAAAATGCTCGATCAATTGGGCGTCGAACGCGAGAATATCTTCTTCGACGATTTCGGAATCTAGATGGCCGAGAGAAACCGAACCCCGACCGTCGTGTTTCTCTGCTTGATTCTGACCCTCGCGGCCTGTCGACCCGCGTCGCGCGACGACGGCCAGACCGAGTTGCGCGGACGCACGATGGGGACGACCTACACGGTCAAGCTGGTTCCTTGCGTCGATGACTCCTCGGAAACCGAAGCGATTCAGGAAGTCGTCAAGGGCGAACTCGACGCCGTTGACGCTCGCATGTCGACCTACCGCGATGACTCGGAATTGTCGCGATTCAACGTTTCGAGTTCGACCGACTGGTTCGAGGTCTCGCCCGAGACAGCCGCCGTCGCTTGTGAGGCGATCGAGATTGGCCGACTCAGCGGCGGGGCGCTTGA
>DOEZ01000198.1 GCA_003532715.1 Planctomycetaceae bacterium | reverse complement strand
CATCACTCAGGTGGATCATGGCCGGCAGCACGACCATGGCGGCCGCGCAGCACAGCAGGATTCCACCCCCGGCGATGATCCCCAACTCCGCGACCCCCTTGAACTCGGTGAATCCGGCCATGAAAAAAGCGATGGCCGTCGTGACGGCGCCGGTGATCACCCCCGGCCCCACGCCGACGGCCGTTTGAACCAGCGCGTCGGCGCTCCGATGACTGGTCTGACGCTCTTGCAGGTAACGCGCGACGTAATGCACGCCGAAGTCGATTCCGAGCCCGATCAGAACCACCGCGAAGGCAATACTCAAGATATTCAAATGTCCGATCGCCAGCGTGATGTAGCCGAACGACCACGCCATGGCCAGAAGCAGCGTGACGACGGCCATCATCGGGTGTCGCACGCCGCCGAAACCGGCGACGAACAGGCACGCCACGCCGACCAGCGACAAGATGCTCGCCCGAATCATCGTCTCCTCGCTCGAGCGCATCTCGTCGTTTTCGAGAATTGGCAGGCCGGTTAGGCCAATCCGTACGCCCGGATGACGGCTTTCGGCCTGGGCGGTCAAGCGCCGCAACGTGTCGATCGCCTCACTCCCCGGTGCGAACGAACCCTGCTCCTTCTCGGTCGCCAGACGAAGCAAGATCAGCCCCCACCGTCCCTCGTTGATCAAGAAGAACGTCGAGTTCGGTTCGCCGAGCGTCTGGAACAACTCGGGCATGTCGGGCCAGGGCGACCGATATTGGTCGGGTTGGACGAGCGTCGCCGACAGGGCGAGCGAAAGACGATCGAATTCGGCGAGGGTGGCCGGCCGAAGTCCGACCAGCGCCGGATCGTGCAGATTCTCGCACAACTCGTCGATCTTGTTGCTCAGGTTCAGTTGCGACCAGTCGCCGGCCAAAACCGGCGCGAACCGCGCAAGCATTTGTTCGATCTGCTCCAATTGGCCGGGTTCGAGGTAATACAGCCCCTTTCCGCGTATCTTCGAGCAATCGACCTCGTGCAGGACGGCGCTGAAGAGGTTATCACGGCGAGCCAACTCGGCCGAAAGTTCTTGCAGGACCGGGACAATCTGCTCGCGACTGTTTCCCTGCACGACGACGATTGCGTCGTCTTGGCTGCCGAATTCGTCGACGTAGTCTTTCCAAAGCTGGTTGTGACTGCATTTCGGATCGAGCAGATCGAGGCGGCTCGTGTGAAATTCGAGCTTACCGACGGTCAACAAACCGGCTACCACCGACAGCCCGATCGCAACGGCAATCACGGCAACCGGATAGCGCAGCGCGAATCGCGTCACCATGGCCATGGGAAAGGCCAGCAACGAAGGCTCCGACAACGGCGTCCTTTCCGTGGTCATGCGAGATCCGCCATGCGCGAGGGGGGTATGCGTCGATGCGCGTTCCGACAACGCGAAGGGCACCATGGCCTCAGGCCGCGCGACCCGCCTACTTCTTCACGTCGGCCGCGCACTGGTTCGCCCAATCGAACGAAAACGGACGTATTCTAGCGAGAGTCGCATCGTCCAACAAGGCGAGTTATCCGCCGACCGGCAAGCGAGGATGTGCCGTAAACCCTTGTCGCAATTGGGGATAGCGATTCGCGTTAGCTGAATTACTCACAAGCCGACACCAACCCGAAGCGCAAGCGAGAGGCGCGCAACGACTCATCGTCGCTGGTGAATCCGGCTGACATCTTACACGCCGAGCCGAAATCACGAGCTCGTGAGCAATCCGGGTTAGACCGCCGGCGCGTTGGTTCGCTCGACCAATTTGGCCAGAAGTTCGGCCGCCGCGCCGCTATCAATCGCCTCGACGGCCAAGGGCACGCACGATCCGACCGACGAGCCGCGCCCGGCGAGCCACAGGGCGGCCGCCGCATTGGCCACGACAACGTCAGTCGCCGGACCCGGCCGACCCTGCAAGATGCCGCGAATCCGCTGCGCGCTCTGGGCCGGTCCGTCGACCCGCAGATCGTCCAACGCAATGGGCGTCATCCCGAAGTCCTCGGGGTTCCATTCCATCGCGTGCTGGCGGTCGCCCTGGACCTCGATGACCTGGGTCGTGCCGGCCAGCGAGACTTCATCGAGCCCCCTGGCGCCGTGGACGACCAGGGCCCGTTTGCAGTCCAACAGCGAGAGCGCCTCGGCAAGCAGTTTTTGCAGCTCGGGGCTCGACACGCCCAGAAGTTGCATTTTCGCGCCCGCCGGATTGGCCAGCGGACCGAGCATATTGAATAGGGTCGGCGTTCCCAGTTTTTTTCGGACGTGCGAGACGTGCTTCATGGCCTGATGAAGCAACGGGGCGTAGCAAAAACAGATGCCCAGCTCCTCGAGGCACGACTCGACGACCGGCACGTCGGCCTCGATGTTGACCCCTAATTCGACCAGGACGTCGGCCGAGCCGCTCCGGCTCGTCATGGCGCGATTCCCGTGCTTCGCCACGGCAGTGCCGGCGGCGGCCGTCACCAGCGCGGCGGCCGTGCTGATGTTGAAGGTTCGTGATGCGTCGCCACCCGTTCCCACCACGTCGATGACGTCCTCTCGCGTGGTGCGAATCGGGGTCATGTGCTTTCGCATGGCCAGGGCCGCGCCGGCCACCTCTTCGACCGATTCACCCTTTTTGTGCAGCCCGACGAGCAACCGAGATATCTGATCCTCGGTCGCCTTGCCTTCCATGATGAACCCGACCGTCTGTGCCATCTGGTCGGTGGTCAGGTCGTGCTCCGCCTCAACGAGTTCGAGAATCGGTCCTATCATCTGCTTCCGCTATCCTCTCTTGGGTATAGTGACGAACACCCATTGTAGCAACCTGCGGCCGTTTTGGCACCCTGGTACACCATAAGGGTGGGGCCGGTGGCGAGAGAGAACTTCCTCCCTAATGGGGTCGACCAGATCGATTCGCGAGCCGACACTCACCCGAAGTGCGAGCGAGAGGTGCGTAATGACATATCGTCGCTGCCCGTGGTCAGTGGTCAGTGGTCAGTGAATGATCCAAGCTGGGCCCTGTTCCGCCACACCTCATGGTCCCTCGTCAGGGTGGTTTTCTCCCGCATTATCCAGATCACGCAACCGGCATTCTCGCCAAAAAAGCCGCGATGCGACTGTAATACCTGTGTTTCAGGCCCGCCGACGAGCCCGTCTGACATGGACTAAGTACACGATTAGCGGTAAGCTGAGTGTTTTGGGGTTCTGTCTATTGAAGATAGGAAGCGTTGGGCATGAAGCGAACGTTCTTTGCCAGAAACGCGTTTTTGATACTCATGGCGCTCGTGTTCTCCCTCCCCTTTATCTGGGTCGGATCGCGTCGCGCGTTGATGAAGAACCGCAACGACGTGAAGACCTGGCTCCCCCAGGGATTCAAGGAGACCGACGAGTACTCCTGGTTCAAAGACCATTTTCCCCACGACCAGTTCATTTTGGCCAGTTGGGAGGGTTGCACGCTCGAAGATCCCCGGCTCGACTTTTTCGCCAGCCAGCTTCGCGGCATCATGGCGGAGCAAGCCGAGAAATACGAGAGTGGTGAAACGAGCCAGAAGCCCTACTTCAAGAGCGTTCTGACTGGCAAGGAACTGGTCGATCAGACCGAGGCGCGATTCAGCAACCTCTCGCGCGAGCAGGTGCTCGATCGGTTGGCCGGTTCACTGGTCGGCGAGGACCACCAGAAGACGTGCCTTGTCGTGACGTTGGCCGACGCGTTTCACGGCGAAGAGCTGGCCGCCATCATTCAGACGGTCAAGGATACGGCCAACAACTCGGGCGTGCTTGGCGACCGGAAGACTTTCAAGGGGAAACACGCGCCGGCGGACGAAATCCACCTCGGCGGACCGCCAATCGACAACGCGGCCATCGACTACGAAGGCAAGCGAACGTTGATCCGCCTGGCCGGTTGGTCGGCCGTCATCGGGCTGGGCATCTCGTGGTTCTGTTTCCGTAGCGTTCGCTTGACCGCCATGATCTTCAGTTGCGCCATCCTCGCCGCCGGCGTTGGGTTGTCGATCGTGTTCTTTTCAGGCGGCCTGGTCGACGCCATTCTCCTGTCGATGCCGTCGCTGGTCTACGTGCTGGCCATGTCGGGTGCGATCCACATCATCAATTACTATCATGACTCGGTGCATGAAGGCGGTCTTGATGGCGCCCCGGAACGAGCCCTGGCCCATGCCTGGAAACCGTGCGCGCTGGCGGCGCTGACGACCGCCATCGGTCTCGCGTCGCTGTGCAACAGCAACCTGATCCCGGTGCGCAACTTTGGATTTTTCGCCGCGGCGGGCGTGCTCGCCACGCTCGTGCTCCTTTACCTCGTGCTGCCAGCTTGGTTGTCGCTTTGGCCGTCGCGTGAATTCGCCGAGAAGGTCAAGGTGGCTCGCGACGATCCGAACGAACGCGCGACGAAGAAACACACGCTCTTCCACCGCGTTTGGCACGTCGTTGGCGGCCAGGTGATTCGCCATAACGGTCTGGTCGTCGCCGGATGCGTCGGCGTGATGCTCTTCTTCGCGGTGGGTGCGCGCTGGATCGACCCCTCGATCCAGTTGATGAAGCTCTTTTCGCCCGGCACGCGAATTCTCGTCGACTACGAGTGGCTCGAGCATCACCTCGGCCCGCTGATGCCCATGGAAGTCGTTGTCCGCGTGGACAAGGACACCAACATGAGCTTCGCGCAGCGGATGCGTCTGGCGCGCGACGTTGAATCGGCCATCGAAACGCTCGAACCGGTCGGCGGGGCCATTTCGGCCGCCACGTTCGTCCCCGATCTCGGAAAACGCCGCTTCCAATTGGGCGGCGCCACCGGCGCCATCGAACGTCGCCGCCGCAAGGAAATCGAGGCGCACCGCGAGAAGTTCGCCGAGTACCTGCAAGTCGACAAGGCGACAGGCGAAGAACTCTGGCGAGTCAGCGCGCGGGTCGAAGCTCTCAGCGACCTGGACTACGGTCAATTCGTCGACGAGCTGCGCGCCGTGGTCGAGCCCATCCACGAGTTTTACGCCGCCAACGGGGCCACGGGCATCTCCGTCACCTACACCGGCTTGGTGCCCCTGGTCTACAAGGCCCAAACCGAACTGTTCACCGGCCTGTTCAACAGCCTCCTGATGGCCTTCGTGCTAATC
>DOEZ01000230.1 GCA_003532715.1 Planctomycetaceae bacterium | reverse complement strand
GAGCCTCTGCCCGACCATTTGAACCAGCCGGGGGCGCAGTTGGGTGTCTTGCACCTTCGCCAGCCACTCGTTGACGCGCTGGGGGTAGTTCAACAGGTAGTCTTGTTTGACGCGAATCCGCTCCTCGGCGGCAATCACGTCGGGATGGTTCGCGGCGAGGTGCTCGCGCATGGCCTTCAGCTCGGCGTGATCCTCGAGCAGATCTCGCTCGAGCGCGGACTGGGTGGCCGTGTCGCGCGGATTGAAACCGAGGCTTCGCATGAGCATTTCCTGGCCCACGACGTCGGCCACCTGCATGATGTGCTGTTGCAGATCGTCGCCGTTTTTGATCGCCGTTTCGATCGACGCCAGCGACGTTTCGAGGCGGGTTCGCTGCTTCTGGACGGCGATGAGTTCCTCGTTGAAACTGGTCGCCCGTTGGACGAGCGGATGCAGCACGCGGCCGTCCTCGCGAAGCCGGACGTCGCCGACGCGGCCGCGCAATTCGAGCACTTCGGTCTGTGTCTTGGCGATCGACTGCTCGATCTGGCCCATTTTCGTGGTCAGCATTTCGCTGATTTCGCCGGCCGCGCCGCGATGGGTTTGGTTAAGGAACTCGCGATAGGAGGCGATCACCGCGTTGACGACTCGCGCGGCCGCGCGTCGGTCGCGCGAGAAGTAACTGATTTCGATGAAATTCGCCCCGCGAACCGGCCGAACGACCAGGTTCTGTTGCAGCGTGCCGATCCACTTGTCGCTTTCGATCCCCTCGAGGTCGATGCGGTCCTCGGGCCCCAGGTGGTTCAGGGCTCCTTCGAGCACCTTGGGATAGGCCAACAGGTTGACGTAGGTCGGCATGGCGGCGAGTTGCTGCCGGCTTCGCTCGCCCGTCACGCCCATGGCCGACTGGTCGACGCCCGTGTCGATCACCAACAGGGCCGCCTTGGCCTTGAACAACGGCTTCGCGGTCGCGCAATACAGTCCGCCGAGCAATCCGCAGGCCACGATCGACGCGGCGAGCACCTTCCACCGGTAGCGCGCCGCCGCCACGAAGCGCATCGCGTTATGGACGAGGTGGCTGCTGGGCCGCTCGTCGGCATCGTCGCGTGGAAGGGTTGGTTCGTGGGACATGGGGCTTTGGACTTGCTCTTCGAGATTCACGACCGGGGTGATGGTCTTGTCAAAACACGGCGACGCTGCCTCCGACGGCGACTCGCACGACCTGGTTCAGCGTCGAGAGAATCATGGTGGCGGGGGTTTCCTCGACGCTGACGATGTCGCCGGCCGCCAGTCGCAGGTTGGCCGCTCCACTGGTCTTGGCGTCGCGCACGCTGACTTCGATCCGGATGGGTTGCTGCTGGCCTTCGAGTTGTCGGATGATGAGGACCTTGTCGGCCGCCTGTATCGTCCGATCGCCGGCCATCGCCAGCGCGTCGAGCACGCGAATCTCCTGGTTCGGCGGCAGTTCGTACTTGTCGGGCTTACGAACCAGCCCGATGACGTGAATCGGCTTGGGCGTGCGCCGGGCGACCATGACGACGTCGCCGTCCAGCAGCCCGTGATTCATCTCTTCGGCTTGCGAGGCCTCGGTCAGATTGACCTGGATGATTCGTGCTCCGGTCGGCGATGCCTCGCCCGGCGTTTCATACGCGGTCAACTGCATGCCGCGGTCGGCCACGCGCGGTGTCTGGCGATCGGTCGAATCGGGCGAAGCGTCGCGCATTGGCGCGCGGCGGATTTCGACCACCGGGCCGGCGTCGCTCGTCAGGCCCCCGGCGGCGACCAACGCGGCTAGCAGCGTGCTCGACCCGCGAGGCAACTGGACCACCGTCGGCTTCTCCACCGCGCCGATGACGGTGACGCGGTTGGTGCGCCGGCGTTGCATGGTGACCGTCACTCGCGGATTGCGGAACATCTGGCGGTTGACCCCGGCGGCCGTGATGGCCGCCTCGGCCTCGGCCAATTCGAGACTGGCCAGGCTGACGCGGCCTATCTGCGGAATCTCGGCGAAGCCGTCCTCGCCGACGCGAACCGGCGTGGTGACGTGCGGCAGTCGCGAGTAGTCGGTCGCGATCGTCACCGACAAGACGTCGCCCCGGTCGATCGCCTCGGAACTCGTCGCCAGATTGCCCAGCCGCGACAGATCGGCTTGCTGAATGTTCTCGACCGGGGGCGCCATGTAGCGGACCGGCAGCTTCGCGGCTTGAAACGTTCTCTGCGAAGCGCAGCCGGCGAGCGTCGCCAGGAGACATCCGAACGTCGCCGCGCGAACGGCCGTGACGACGAGACCGCGCGCCGCGCGCGGAATCGAGCGGTCGTTCGAGTCGAATTGTCGCCCGTGGTAGTGCTTCACGTCGAACCTGGTCGTCGAACTCGCGTGGACGGATCTCGGCGCGCCGGACGCGACGCGTCGGACGGGATGTTCCCGACGCAGCTTCGCCAAATCAAGAAACGGGCAAAGCCAACCGCTGGGAAACCCCCTCGGAAATGAGGGCGAGTTCATACCAAGAAACGGGCCGCGCGGTCAACGCCAGTTGGCCGCAAATCCCTGCAAGAAAGCAAGTTCCGACCGTGAACGTGCCTGGACGCGGCCGGGTGCCACTGGCGTCTCGCCAGTGAGCGGCAAGCCCGGACTATGCACGAGCCAACACCAACCCGAAGCGNNNNCGAATCCGGCTGACGTTCTGCACGCGGCGTCGAAATCACCGGGCCAAGGTCATTGCCTCGCGATACGTCGGAAGAGCATGTCGAGCGAGAGTCGGCGTTCAAACCAGTGCCGACAACGATGCGCAAGATGCCCGTGGCGCGCGGATTTGGCACGGCCGCTTTCGCCGGCCGTGCCAAACGTCGGAATGCAACGAATCGAGACCTACGGGCTCTTCGGAGCCGAACTCTTATTGTGGTTGTGAATGGCCACCGGAATCGCGATGGCGGCGGCAACGATGCCGCCGATGATCCACGGGTTGCCGAGGACTTGGCCCAGCGGTCCGTTCGCTCCGGATTGAGCTCGCTCGGTGGCTTCGCCGACGACCATCAGGGCGCCTTGCCGCGCGGTCGGGGGAGCCGTTTTCGGCGCCCAAAGGCGATAGGCATTTTGCGAGTCACNNCCAGCCGATAGCTGCCCGCCGAAACCTGCTTCATCGCGAAATGGCCTTCGTTGTTTGTGATCGTTTGCGCAAGAACCTCGTTCCCTCGAACCAGGGTGACGGGCATCTTTGGCTGAGCCTTGCCTTCGGTGTCGACCACCTGGCCGACCAGCGTGCCGTTTTTGTGCAGCGCGATGTCGAGCGTCTTGACCGCCACCGTGCTGGCCTCCACTTTCGGCTCAACGGGTGGGGGCGATGTCGCAAAGGCGGACGAGGGAAGAGCCAAGCCAAGACACGTCGGCAGGAGAATCCACATCCGCAACCGTGCTGTCCATTTCATGAGAAGAGTCCTTTCCGATTAAATGGAATCCGAATGCTCATTTCGCATGAGCACGCCTCCCAGGCCGGCGCGCCCGTTGGGAGAGGAAGACCTCCAACCACTCGGAACGCAGCCCGGACACCGGGGAATTACTGGCATTTTCACATCGGAGGCGGGATGCTACCCAAAAACGACTCCCAAAGGAAGGGCAACTTCCTGCCTCCGCGACAAGTCAACTTGAATAAAATGGAAAAGGTCGGCAAAACGCTGGGAGATGAATTGCCGGATGATCAATCACTGGCCGGAGTTTCGGGAAGTCCCGTCGTGCCGTCGGGCACCCCCGTGGCCTTGCCCGAGCCATTGTCCTTCGAGTTATGCACGGCGATCGGCACGGCCACCGCGACGCCCACGATTCCGGCCAGAACGAGCGGGTTTTTGAGCCACCGCCGAACGGGGCCTTCTTCCGCCGCCTGCTGTTGCCCGCGAATCGTTCCGCGCCCGGCGACGACCCGGGCCGTCGAATTGGCCGACTTCGGCGCGGTGCCGTCCGCCCAAGCCCGAAAAGTGCCAAAACCATCGGGCACGAGAACCTGATACACCCCGCCGCGCAGATTCCTGAAGACAAACCGGCCCGCGGCGTCCGACCTGCTTTCGGCCACGACGCGGTTGCCCATTCGCAGCGCGACGGGCACTTCCGCAACGGGTTTGCCCACCGAGTCAACGACCTGTCCCAATAAGACTCCCTCGCTTCCCGAAAGCGCCACGTCGACCGTAACAGGCGCGGACGGCTCAGGCTGTTTCGCCGAATCCGACGGAATGCCGGATTTCGCCGCGGCCCAGCTCGATTGCGGCAGGCCAACGACCACGAGGGCAACGCACAACACTATTTTGATCATGTTTTGCATGACGGTTGACCTTTCGCTTCGTACGGCCGGTCGAGCGGCGCAATACCGATACGTCTATCGACCCAACGGCGACGGAACTGAAGTAAAGCGGGGTGGTTTTGGGGGAGTGTTCCGGTTAATTGGTGACTTGGAATGTAGACTACCGGGCCCCGCCTTGTCCCGTTCGGCCGGCCAATTCTTCTTGGGGCGGTCGTTTCCAATGCAGATGGTGTTGCGTCATGCGGGTACGTGCATTCGGCAGCCGCCGAGCGAGCCTCTGGCCGAAGGCGCCGGGCGGCGCGCTCGACTGGATGTCGCGGAGAAATTGGATGAGTTCGTGACGTGCTTCGGGCGGCCCGTGGAGCAGGAAGTGGACCCAGGCCCAACTGTCGCGATAGTCCTCGCGTCGCAGTTCGGAAAAGTGCCCCTTCTTTTCGAGCTTTTCGAGATCGGCCACCGCGCCGAAACGCAGCGTCCACTTCAGGTTCTTGAAATACGGATTGTCATGCACTCGCCGTTCGGGCGGCTGTTCAAAGTACTCGGCCAACCCTTCGTCGAGCCACAGGGGAACCATCGGCAGCGTCGAATGGAGCAACGCGTGCGTACACTCGTGGCGAATGTCGATCTCGAATTCGGGGTTTTTATGCACCAGCACTCGGCCGGGGCCGTCGTGTTTCAGGAACAGCGCGCGGCGGTAGGCGATGTCGGGAAAATGATGGTTCAGAAACGCGCGATACGTTCGTTCGTCGCTGAATAGGTAGAGTTCGATAAACTCCTTGGGCGCTTCGACGCCCAACGAGCGTTCCAGGTCGAGTTGCAGTCCGGACAACTCCTTAAGCAGCTCCTCGAACCCGACCAGGGGGAAGTCGGCTCGAACGATGAACGGACCCGCCGCGCGAACGTCGGTCCACCCTCGGGCATGGCACGCGGCGGGCCGGATCGCCCACCAGGCGGAGGCCGCGACGATCAGAACGAACGGCACGAAGGACAAGTGTCGGTGAGTCATCATCATCCGGCCTTGTTCCAGTGGAACCAGCGACACAAGCCGGACCTTTTCGCGGCGGAACGTTTCTCCTGTCCCGCGAGAGGTTGGTCGTCGATCACGGCGGCCGGATTCTTGTGAAACAGGTCGGAGGCCGTGCGATAGCCGGCCAATTCGACAACCCGTTGATAGGCTCGCCGCATTTGCGGCCGCCGCACCTTGGGTCCGTGGGAGTCGGTCGCGACNNCCTGGCCTTGCTCGACGAGCCGTTCGGCCAGTTTCTGCACGTCGGGCCCGAAGCTGCCGACGAGGCTGCCGGCGGTCACCTGCACGAGGCATCCGGCATCGACCAGCGAGGCGATGACCTTGGGTTGGTGCAAAATGCCCTGATTCCGCTCGGCATGGGCCAGAATGCCGATGAGCCCCGCGCGTCGCATGTTCCGCAGCAGATCATCCAAGGGAATGTACACTTCGTGCGGCAGCTCGAGCAGAACATACCGGCCGTGGTCAGCCAGCGTCAGAACCTCGCCCTCGCGGATCCGGTCGATCAGATCGGGCTCCACCCGGACCTCGGCCCCCGGCAACACGTGCAGGGGAACGTCGTTTTGGTCGAGAAATTCGCGAAGATGGGCCGTCTTGGCTCGGATCGTTGGGCCGTCGAGTTGGCGGTTCGTGCCCAATTGATGCGGCGTAACGATCGTCGCACTGATGCCGTCGGCGACTGCGGCTCGTGCCATTGCCAGGGATTCATCCCACGTCGCCGCGCCGTCGTCCACGCCCGGCAGCATGTGGCAGTGTGTGTCGATGAAGGTCTCGCAAACGGGCATGATGGCTCCTCTACTGCCCGCCGGCGGGCAGTCGCCGGTCGTCGGCGTTTTTTCGACATTGCCGCAACGCCCGGCGGCATCGCATTACGTGGCCCCAGAGCAGTTGGCGTCGGGTGTTCGTCCGCGAGGATTCACCGCGTCGCCGCGTTTCGGCGACCTATGGGTTCCGGCGACCTATCGCTCGCGGTTGTGTTGGCGAAGTGCTTCTGTGCGACCGACGGCCGCGTCGGCGCGTCGGACGGTCGTCGCGTGACGGGTGGCTCAAGATCCTGGCCCCACGTCAAAAACCAGGGGACGTGAAACTTGTGAAAGCAATGGTGGCACTTCAGCGGCACCAACAGCAGCAGACTCGGCAGCCGATCGGTCCATCCGCGCGGTTGTCGGTAGTAAGCCTTATTCGACCAACACACGGGACACTTCATCGGTTCGGCCTCGCGTCGAGGGTTGCGCGTCAAGATGTTTCGCCGGAACAGCCCGGCTCATGCGCCGGCCCGAACCCAAGGCCCAAGCGAGGGTCACGAAACGGTTCGCCCTCGCCGGCCATTCGGGTTGGTCTTTCTTCCACCGCGCCGAAAAGGCCGATCGTGGTTCATTCGGGTTGGCGCGGACGTACAGTAGACAAGCCGGGCACCCAGCGTCAAGGCCAATCACGACGGCGAGGATAAACTGTTTCACCGTCCTCACTTGAGACTCGGGCAGCTTCGGCTCGAAGGGCCATTACTTTGGAGCCAAGGTAACGCTCCGGTGGGGATTGAGTTCAAACGACACGCGGTCGGCCAAGAAAAAAGTGGGGCGTCATGGGCATCTCCGTAGGCCCATGACGCCCAGCGTCACATGACGTTTGTCGGCAAGCGTGGGAGGACGCTTGCGTTGTTCTCTTCAAAGCCGTCGCGTTACTTGATTTCGTCGATCGCCACCGGGCGGCGCTCGGCGGCCGACACCAGGGCCGCCTCGAGCACACGTTGCGTCTGGTAGGCGTCGGCGAAGTCGGGGATCGGCACCACGGGCGGCTCGCCCGCGAGCACCCGGCAAATGTCGTACGCCTCGTTGACGAAACCGTGTTCGTAGCCGATCAGGTGGGCGTCGGGCCACCAGTTGCCGACGTAGGGGTGGTCGGCCCCGTGCGTACACATGATCGTGGTCCAACCTTGCACGGCTCGCGGCAGTGTCGCGTCGTAATACTGTAGTTCGTTCATCCGCTCGAAGTTGAACTTGAGCGTTCCCTTCGTGCCGTTGATCTCGAAGCCGCAGGCGTTCTGGTTGCCCGTCGCCTGGCGAGCGGCCTCGAAACTGGCGACGGCGCCGCCGGCGAATCGAGCCAGAAACAAAACCGTATCGTCGACCGTGACGTCGCCTTCGTCCGCGGCGGCGGTCATTCGCTTGCGTTTCTTGATGAACGTCTCGGCGATCGCGCCGGCCACTTCGGTGATCTCCTGGCCGGTCACGAACCGGGTCATGTCGACCAGGTGGGCGTTCAGATCGCCGTGGGCCCCCGAGCCGGCCCACTGCTTCTCGAACCGCCATGCCAGGGGAATCGACTCGTCGGCCCAGTCCTGGAGATAGGTCGCGCGAACGTGCCGAATGTCGCCCAGTTTGCCTTCGCCGACGAGTCGGTGGGCCAATGCCACGGCCGGGCAGCGGCGGTAATTGAACCAGACGAACGTCTTCACGCCGGCCTTCTTGGCCGCTTCGGCCATGGTGCGCGCCTCGTCGAGCGTGGCGGCGATCGGCTTTTCGGTCACGCACGGCTTGCCGGCGGCGATGGCCGCCAGAGCCGGTTCGGCGTGCATGAAGTTGGGCGTGGCCAGATCGACCAGGTCGATTTCCGGGGAGTTGACGACGCTTCGCCAATCGGTCGAGGCGTGTTGCCAGCCCCAGTTTTCGGCGAACGCTTGCGGATTCTCGGTTTCCTGGCCGAAGACCGTGTGCATCACCGGCCGGACGGGCACCTTGAAGAACTTGGCAACCTGTCCCCAAGCGTTCGAGTGCGCTCGGCCCATGAACCCTTGGCCGATCAAGGCGACATTCAATCTTTGCACGGTTGAATCCCCCGAACCTGTCAAACGAAAAGGACACATCGATCAGACCGGTCGCGTCGGCGCGTGGCGTCGAGCGACCTAGCGTGTTTTTTATAGACCGATTGAGTGCGCTTTGCAAGTCCCCGTCGCCATTACGCGATTTGACAAAATGGGGCGTCTGGGAATGGCCGCACAAATTCTGGACCGCGTTGGTCAATACCGGACCACTCCACTATTTGGTTCCTGTTGACGAAGGCGTCGCAACGGGTACGGTGGGGCGATTGCAGCGAGTTTTGCCGTGGAATTCATGCTTTCCTATACGGCTCGCTGCAATCGCCCCACCCTACAAGTCGGCGGATTATCCGGGCTAGCATCCACCCTCGGGATTCGCTAATCTAGGGTAGTGGTAGGCCGATTCGGACGTTTCGAACCTTTTGCCTGCCCGTGACGAAGAACGTAGGTAGTCCCGGTTCCGCGCATCGTGCGAGGCGTTCGTTCACCGTCGAGCGAAGGTCGTCGCGCGGCTCCATTGGCCTGGAGGAGGTCATTCGATGACGATCTATTGGAAATACCGTCCGATCGTTTGGCTTGGCATCGGCCTGATGGTCGGGGTGCTGTTGGCGGGGTTCTGCCCCCGCGCTCCGTTGCACGCCTCGGCGACCGATCGCTACGATACGTTCGCCATCGCCACGGGAATGGTCGACGACGGGGTCGAGGCTGTTTACTTCCTCGATTTTCTGACGGGCGACTTGAAAGCGGCCGTTTTGTCGAAACAGATTCCACCGCGATTCAATGCGTTCTACCAACGCAATATCCTCAACGACATGGGCATCGACCCCACGTCGAACCCTCGTTACCTGATGGTGACCGGCCTGAACGACCTGCGGCGCGGCGGCTCCCAACTGCGGCCGAGCGTGGGCGTGTGCTACATCGCCGAAATCACCACCGGGCGCGTCGCCGCCTATTCCATTCCGTGGGACGCACAAAGCCACGCTTCGGGTCAATCGGTCAACGGCCCCATCCTGTTTCTGAACATGACGCAGTTCCGCACGGCCGCCGTCCGCGAGCGTTAAAAAAGCCGCGTCAGCGAAACGCCTGTTTCACCTCGGCATTGGACAGCACGACCAAGGCCCAGATGCCGAAGGGCAATTCCAGCAGGCAGCAGGCCGAGAAGCAAGGAATAACCGCGATGATCGCGGCGGCCATGGACAGGCCGTAGTTCTGAAGATTCTTCATCTTGATCGCGCCGAAGAAAACGACGGCCCGCAAGAGGATGCCAAGCACGCCCGAGCCGACCTGCGCGGCGGTCATGACGTACATTTCCGCGGGTTCCTGCGCCTCCGCCTCGTTCATGGCCGCGATCAACACGACAATATAGAAACCCACGCTGGCGATCTGCAGCACAATCCCCAGGCCGCTGCCGACCATCAGACAGATCGCCGGGATGCGAACTCGCTCAATGGGCGGCGTCAACGATTGCGACTGCCAGCTTGCGTAATCGGCCGGCGCTTCGTATGGGTTGACCTCGTCGCCGTGCCGGTCGGCCGACGACGACTCGAACGGATTCTCGCCTCCAAAGGGCGATGCGGCTTCCGGCGCGGCCGCCTCCACAGTCTCGGGCACGGACATCACCGTGCCGCACGCCGGGCACTGTGCCTCTCGGCCGGCCGTCTCGTCGGCCGTGCGAAGCAGTTTGCCGCATGAAGTGCAACGAAATTCGATGGGCATGGTTCACTCACGGTTGGGTTGGGCTGGGTTGGGCGCGTGCCGACCGGCAGTCGGGTGGCCGATGAGCAGCAGATAAATGACCGGATAGAGGAGCATCGTGAAGGGCACCACGACGAGGACGCCCAGATTGCACGTGGCTTGGTTGATCGCCGATCCCACGAGCCCGACGACCAGAACGATCAGAAAGACGATCAATCGGTTGCCCGGCGTGATGTCGCGCGCCGCGGCGAACGATTCGATGATCCCCATGTTGCGATCGATAATAAGGTAGAAGAAGGGAAAGAAAGTGTAATGGAAGATGGCCATCGGCACCATGGCAAGAACGCCGCCGACCATGATCCCGATCATGCCGATCGCCGGATCGAAGGCCAGTCCAATCAATCCGCACGGCAAAACGAACGCCGCGAAAATGGCGAACAATCCCAAGGCAAACAACGCCGTGCCGCCGAGAACTCTCAGATAATACGGCCCTCCGGCGAAGATGTTGCTGATATCGGCGGGCAGTCCTCGCGCCGTTTTCAGGTAGAACAATGTGGTTCCGGTCGTGATCCAAGTCGAAAACAGCCCCA
>DOEZ01000419.1 GCA_003532715.1 Planctomycetaceae bacterium | reverse complement strand
ACCACGCCAGCATCATCGACGGCGTCCGTCTGTGCAAGGCCCAGCGGTTCCGGTACAAGAACAACGACATGGCCGATCTCGAAGCCCAGCTCAAGGAAGCGGCCGGCGCCCGGTTTCGGCTCATCGCCACCGATGGCGTCTTTTCGATGGACGGCATCATCGCCAATCTGCCGGGCATCTGCGAGCTGGCCGAGAAACACGACGCCCTGGTCATGGTCGACGACTCGCACGCCGTTGGGTTCATGGGCCCCGGCGGACGCGGCACGCCCGAACACCACGGCGTGATGGATCGGATCGATGTCATCACGGGCACACTCGGCAAGGCATTGGGCGGCGCGAGTGGCGGCTACACGAGCGGCCGAAAGGAAATCATCGAGATGCTTCGCCAGCGGAGCCGGCCGTATCTGTTCTCGAACACGGTCGCCCCGTCGATCGCCGGCGCGTCGATCAAGGCGATCGAGCTGCTGAGCGAGTCGAACGACCTGCGCGACAAGCTCCGGAAGAACACCGCGTTTTTCCGCCGAGGAATGACCGAGCGGGGTTTCAACATCGTGCCGGGCGAGCACCCGATCTGTCCGGTCATGCTCGGCGACGCCGTGCTGGCAGGCAAGATGGCCGAGGCGATGCTCGAACGGGGGATTTACGTCATCGCGTTTTCCTACCCGGTCGTGCCCCAAGGCAAAGCCCGCATCCGAGTCCAGGTTTCGGCCGTCCACGAACAAGAAGACCTCCAGTTCGCGATGGAAGCCTTCTCGGCGGTGAAAGCAGAACTGGGGGTGTAGCGGCTTGACGGCTTGTTCTCTTTGGAACCGCGGATGAACGCGGATAAACGCGGATAAGATCGGATCAACACGTATACGCGCTGACGTGCGTCGTAACGTGTTCGGATTTCGAATAATAGCCTGAAAGGCTTATGCAAGACAGCCCAGGGTTGCCGCGCAGCGGCTACCCTGGGGGCGAATGGAAGCCATCAAGCTACCTCGAAGAGGTTGTGTAATAGCGGTGCCGCGCGACGCAGTCGCGTAGGGTGGGGCGATGAGCGGCCGGGCAAAGCTGACAGAAACACGTTGCCGTCTGCCCGGCCGCTCATCGCCCCACCTTACTTTGCTCTTTCGTGCAAGTTCTCACGTTCCTCGGCGCAGAATTCAACCAATTCGGCGACTGGCGTGCGTATCCTCACGGCACGCCAGAACAACAAGCCACCGCCAATCGTCGAAATTGCGATGAAAGCGTTGGCGAGAAATTTCACGCGGGGCTCGGCGATTCGCGGGATGCCCCACCTCCAACCCTCCACGTTGTGTTTGCCAAAGTCGAGTACTCCCAACCCGTCGTTCCCTGGAAAAGTGCCACGCCAACTCGCGAATATCAGAAGTCCTGCCGCAACATCAGGCTCGCCGGCCAACGTGGCGTTCGAGGCCGCGAATTCGAGTGACTCGAAACCGGAGTCCCGAAGCCATCGGAAGGCGTTGTACTTGACATAACTGGGAATAGCCTCGGAGTCCTTCGGCCCCTGTGGACCCTTCCACAGAAAATCCCAATTCTCGCGCCCCAGGATCCGAAGCAAGGGCACTGTATCTTCGGGTTCCGGAGGGAGGTGAACCGTGACGCCGTAATCGAGAAAGCCATCCCGAATCCACTCTTCCTGTGACCGCTCTCGATTGGCAGTGGTCCACTGTTCCCATGAAGAAAGATGTCGATTCGCCATCAGGGCGAGGGCATGATTCGTGCAGCCGCAATGACGAAACTCCCCAGGACTTCGAATTTGCTCCTCCAGCCACAGGAACCACTCCTTGTCGCCATAGTACCCAATCCGATCGCCTTGAAAGAACAGATCGGGCGAGCTGCCCATTCGCCGATAGTCCTTCTGTTCCTCTTCCCATCGAGCTGCCTCGGAATGCTCGGCGAGCCATTCTGGGTCGGCCAGACGTCGCATCGGGGCGAGTTTGTACAGCCACCAGTAGGCCGCAATCAGTCCGGCTGCCAGAAGCAGAAGCCCGCAAACGGCGAGCAAGAATCGAAAGCTGCGTCTACGTCGGATCATGATAGGTTACTCCAGCATTGCCAATAGCCGTCAGGGTGGCTGGGGCGGCCTGTCCGTCCTTGCGTGAGTTGGTGTGTGGACCGTGACGCGTAGGTGGGGCGATGAGCGGCCGGCAAACGGCAACGTGTTTCTGTGNNCCGGCCGCTCATCGCCCCACCCTACATGGTCTCGTTTCGCTACGATCTCTGCATCGGCGGCGGCGATTCCACCGCGTGCGTTGAATCGTGCGTCAAAACGCCGCCGCGCCTGCTTCGGCCACCGCGTGGTCTTGTTCGCCGGAGCCGCCGCTTACGCCAATCGCGCCGACGACTTTTCCGTCTTTCGCGAGCGGAATGCCGCCGGCGAAGATCATGATTCGGCCGTTGTTCGAGGCGTGAATGCCGAAGAACTGATCGCCCGACTGCGAGTGGGTCGCGAGATCCTTCGTCGCAATATCGAACGCCCGCGACGTGTAGGCCTTCTTGATCGAGATGTCGATGCTGCCGATCCACGCGCCGTCCATGCGAACGTGGGCGACGAGGTTTCCGCCCTGGTCAACCACGGCGATGTTCATCGGCTGGCCAATTTCCGCCGCCTTTTTTTCCGCCGCCGCGATGACGCGACGCGCATCCGTCAACGTTACCATGGGATTCACTCCTTTCGGATAGCATAGAAACAGAAGCCACAACTTCGGTAATCGATTCCGATTCGCGCCGTCGCGATTCGCTCTCGAGCGCCTGGCGCGCTTTTTGGAACGTCAGCACGGCGATGGCGATCATGAAGACGACGAAGACAACCCGCAACGCCTTGCGCGAAATGCGGTGGGTGAGCTTGCCGCCGATGTAGCCGCCGAGGATGGCCGTCGGCACGATCATCGCGGCCAGGCGGAGCGACGCGACGACGCTTTCGCCGTGTTCGTGCAGGCTCGCGTTTTTGTAGATCGCGCCGAGCGTCGCGGCGAAGAGGATGGTCAGGGCCGAATTGGCGATTGCCCGGCGCAGCGGGACTCGTAGAAATATCTGTTGCATCGGCACGGCGATGGTTCCGCCGCCGATGCCCAGCAATCCGGCGAAGAACCCCATCGGCAGCCCGCAAACGGCCGTTTTCCAAGCGGAATACGTGCGATCTTCATCAAATTCGGCGGTCAAATCGTGCCGGCTAAAGGCGCGAATGACGTTGTAAACCGCCACGAAGACAAAGAACACCGCCAATAGCATGGCCAGATAGGGTCCATTTCGCCGGGCGAAAACAAAGCTGTTGCTGACGGTCACGCCCGCCAGACTCCCCAGCAAGGCGGTCGGGATCAGCACGATAAGAACCGGCCGGATCATCCCGCCGGCTCGCCAATGGACCCACGCCGACGGGGCCGCGATGAACACGTTGCAGATCATGGCGGCCGCTTGCAGCAGATGTTGTTTCTCGCCCGTGTAACCGCCCGTCTGGCTGAGATAGAGGATCAGGGCGGGAATGATGACGACCGACCCGCCCAGCCCAAGCAGGCCGCCGAGCACTCCG
>DOEZ01000421.1 GCA_003532715.1 Planctomycetaceae bacterium | reverse complement strand
GACGCGCTCTACCAACTGAGCTACAGCAGCAAACTCCCACTCGACGAAGCCGAGTCGCCGCCGCCGACTCCCTATCATCTATAAGAGGTCCAGCTTAAATTAAATTGCGCACTTGACAAGAGGTCCCTCGGGCAACGCGGCTAACGCCACACCTCCCAATACGCCTCTCATCCTCCCTCAACGGCCAGTCAAAACGTCCAAGCGGGTGAAGGGAATCGAACCCTCGTCTTCAGCTTGGAAGGCTGTGGCTCTACCATTGAGCTACACCCGCACCCCACTTTATATCAACGGAAGGCTCGTACCGATGTCTTCGACCCTTCAGAAAACCACAGTACAAACGGCACCGTTTCAGGCAAATGGGGGGTGCAGGATTCGAACCTGCGAAGGCACTGCCATCAGATTTACAGTCTGACCCCTTTGACCGCTCGGGAAACCCCCCCTAAATGGCCTGTTGATCCGTGGTTTTGTGTCGGCGACATCGGGTCCGTCTCGCCGCAGTGACCGCCAACTCTCCGTTTATCTGCTACGGCGCGGCCCCGAATCGTCCATGGGGTTTCCTTTACGAGCTAGCGGAGGGACTTGAACCCACAACCTGCTGATTACAAATCAGCTGCTCTGCCGGTTGAGCTACGCTAGCCGGTGTCACGCCCAATACGCGAATCTCTTAATATATCCAACCTCCCAAGCCATGCAAGGGGGATGAAGAAAAATAATCATCGACCGATCCGACACCAAATGTTGACCCGCACCAACACGGTCCAACGCCTCTGCCCCCTCGGACGACTCGCGGCCATCCGCAAAACCCGACGACCACACGCACCCGAGCGGCCTTCACGGAGGACCCCACTTCCAGACTAGTACGGACTACTCGCGAGCCGAGACCAACCTGAAGCGCAAGCGAAAGGTGCGCAACGACTTATCGTCGCGGACCCCAATCAGATCTCCGGGATAATCCACTCCGGCCGATAGGTGCCTCGGACCAGACGGTTCGCTTCCGCGTGGTCCTTGAAGCATTCGTTCTCGCGGTCGATTTCGAGCCACGGACCAAGCGTGATGTTCTTGCTGTCGACATCGACCTCGTGTGATTTCAGGTGCTCCTCGAACCGCGTGTACATGTCCTGGAAGAGGGGGGTGTCTCCGATCTGCTCGCGAATTTCGCCACTCGCCGCGTTCTTGCCGAGTCGATAGGAGATGTTGCCCGTGTGTGTGACGGCGGTCGAGCGATGGCCTTCGAGCACGTCGGCGCAAAGATCCTCCTGCCTGCCGCTTCGCATCGCGGCCACCAAGTTGCCGAATGGATTCTCGCCGCCCGAAAAACTCTTGATCTTCTTGCCCGCGTTGTCGTAGGCGAAGCCGGAGATCATCATCACGTAACCGCCCTCGCACTGCGCGCAGACGTCGGTCCGTGCCCCTCGGAAGTGCGGGATGGCTTGCGAGCCCTTTGCCGCCCGCATGTTATGCACTTCGTACAGCACCGGCGCCGACGGATAATCGTAGTAGATGATCTGCGTATTCGGAACGTCGCCGGCGTCGTCGAAGCAAAAACGGCCGCCGACGCTCATCACTCGACGCGGCAGGCTGGTCTCGCCGAGAAGCCAGCGTGCCACGTCGATCTCGTGGACGCCTTGGTTGCACGACTCGCCGTCGCCCATGTTCCAGGTGAAGCTGCAATCGTACTGAATTCGGTCCCGATAGAGGGGTTCCTTGCGCGCCGGTCCGCACCATAGCTCGTAATCGAGCGAGTCGGGGATGGCCAACGGCTTGCTGCGCTTTCCGATTGGCGCGCGCATCTTATTGGCGAAGGCGACGACGTACTGAATCTTTCCCAACTCGCCGCTTCGCACGTAGTCGATCGCGCGCCGAACACGCGTGGAAGACCGTCGCTGGGTGCCCACTTGGACCAGGCGGTTGTATTTTCGCGACGCACGGACCATCTGTTGGCCTTCCCAAATGAAATGGGAAAGCGGTTTTTCGCAGTAGACGTGCTTCCCGGCCTGGCACGCCCAGATCGTCGGCAAGGCGTGCCAATACTGCATCGTGGCCACCGCCACCGCGTCGATCTCCTTCCTCGCGATCAAGTCGCGCAGGTCCTTGAAGGTCTCGACCTTGTGTTTGTACGTGTCTTCTATCATCTTCGAACAGGCGTCGAGCCGCTGGCGATCCGGATCGCAGACGGCCGTCACGCGAACGCCTTCGAGGCTCTCGAAGCCGGGCACGTGTGCCCCCACTCCCCGGACTCCCAGACCAATGACTCCCACTCGGATCTCGTCATTGGCACCGAGCACACTCCTGGCCGCCACCATGGGCAAAGCCAGTGAAGCGGCGGCTGCGGTCGAACGATGCAAGAACTGTCTGCGACTGAGTGACATGGGCGGGTTCCTCGGCGGGCATGGGAGGGAGGGGGGGAAAGCGGGTGACGGAACGATCGCGGTTTGCCCCACCGGGGCAACAGGGCCATTCCGACCATCGTCTCCATATCGGTGCAGCCTAAGACAATCCATGCCGTCTTGTCAATCATCGAGTGACGGAACACGGAACATAGTGGTAGGCGAATCGGTCGTACACAATAATGCCCGGCCACTCTTCCGCGGACGAACGACGATAGCCCGGATCCTGCACCAGGCGGGCCTTGCAACGCAGTGTGCGAAACACAAGCCCGACGCGCAAGCGAGGATAAACCGCTCCAGGACCGTCGATTTCGCTTCGGGCTAATATGGGCGGGTGCCTGGTATTTCGGCATTCACTGCTTGACTATCGCGCAGTTCTTGCCTGATTCAGGGAATACGGAGAGCCATCTTTCGGGGCCGTAAGCTATTATTTAGTAACACTTTATGTGTCATGCACCTCGGTTGTGCCCAGCGTCTCGGCATCGACTTTGCTAAAAGCGTCCGCTTTGAGAACGAAACCCGCCAAACCATGTCGCATAATCAAGTAGCCCGCCAAGAAAACCACGCAACACGGCGACACGGCAAAGACACGAGACGGACCTCCGACTCGAATCCCCAATCTCAATCCCCGATCCCTCAAAAAGGAGTGACACGTGACCCCCAAAAAAGTACTAGCCCTCTGTCGTGAAAAAGACGTCAAGGCAATTGACATGCGGTTCATGGATTTTCCCGGGCTGTGGCAACACTTCACGATTCCGGCCGGCGCGCTCGACGAGAGCGTGTTCGAAGACGGCCTCGGATTCGATGGATCGAGCATGAGAGGCTGGAAGGCGATCAACGAAAGCGACATGCTCGTCGTTCCGCAACCCGAAACGGCCTCGCTCGACCCGTTCACCGAGCTTCCCACCCTGTCGATGATCTGCAACATTCAGGACCCGATCACCCGCGAGGACTACTCGCGCGACCCGCGTAACGTCGCCCGCAAGGCGATCAATTACCTGAAGAGCACGGGCGTGGGCGATGAGTGCTACATGGGCGCCGAGTCGGAGTTCTTCATTTTCGACGACGTCCGCTTCGAGCACGAGCCGTACGGCGGCTTCTACCGCATCGACAGCATCGAGGGACAGTGGAACCGCGGCCGCGACGAGAAGCCCAACCTGGGCTACAAGCTGCGTTACAAGGAAGGCTACTTCCCCGTCCCGCCGGCCGACCAAATGATGAATCTGCGGAACGAGATGATGCAGACGATGATCGACTGCGGGCTCGAGGTCGAGTGCCAGCACCACGAGGTGGGCACCGGCGGCCAGTCGGAAATTGACCTGAAATTCAACAAGATGGTGAAGATGGCCGACGACATGATGATGTTCAAGTACATCATCAAGAACGTCGCCGCGCGCCACAACAAGACGGTCACGTTCATGCCGAAGCCGCTTTTCGGCGACAACGGCTCGGGCATGCACACCCACGTGTCGATCTGGAAGGGCGACGAGCCGCTCTTCGCCGGCAGCGGCTACGCCGGCCTGAGCGACATGGCCATGTACGCGATGGGCGGCATTCTGAAGCACGCCGCCGCCTTGTGCGCCTTCACCAACCCCACGACCAACAGTTACAAGCGGTTGGTGCCCGGTTTCGAGGCCCCCGTGAACCTGGCCTACTCGCAGCGGAACCGCTCGGCGGCGATCCGCATTCCGATGTACAGCGCCAGCCCGAAGGCCAAGCGGATCGAATTCCGCTGCCCCGACCCAAGCTGCAATCCGTACCTGTCGTTCTCGGCCATTCTGATGGCCGTGCTCGACGGAATTCAGAACAAGATCGATCCGGGCGAACCGTTGGACAAGGACATCTACGACCTGTCGCCCGAGGAACTCAAGGACGTGCCGACGACGCCCGCTTCCCTCGAAGGAGCATTGGCCGCACTGCGAGCCGACCACGAGTTCCTGCTCCGCGGCGACGTCTTCACGCCCGACGTGATCGACACATGGATCTGGTACAAGAGCGACCGCGAAGTCGACGCCATGCGTCTGCGGCCGCACCCCTACGAGTTCTGCCTCTATTACGACATTTGATCCGCCGAAACGCGGGTTAGTCCAGATGATTCACCAGCCCATACTCGCCCGAATCGCAAGCGAGGGACCTAAAACGGGTTACCCTCGCTTGCCAGCTTTTTTCACCTCGCGAGGCAAGTGGCTTATGGGAATCGAGTTTTGCGTGACGCAATCGCGCGGGTGTCAGGGGTGGTTTGCCCACCCCTGACATACCGCGCATCGACGGACTCGTAGGGTGGGGCGATTCCAGCGAGCCTTGTCGTGAAATACATGCCTGCGCGACAAGAATCGCTGTAATCGCCCCACCCTTTTCATGACGCCGCCTTCCTCAACAAGCACTAGTCGTGCAGGATCGGCTTCGCGCGCCAGTCGTGGTCCTTCTCGAAGCCCCACTCTTTCACGCGCGGACGCCGCTCGCGCAGCCGAACTGACTCGACCGCCATGCCGTGACCCTCGGAGAAGTGGTTCTTGCCGACGCATTCCAGCCGAAGCGTGTAGTCACCCGGCTCGGGCCAGAAATCCATCAGGTGCCATTCCCAGTCGCGGGTGTCCTTGTTGTAGAAATCCATCGTCGGGCCGATCTTCACGCCGTTCAGATAAGCCTGATAGATTCCGAAGTCGGGCGCCTGCGTGATGGCCAGAAGCAACCGCCGCGGCTCCTTCTCCTTCACCGTGAACGGCAACTCGATCCAGCCGCCCACCTTCTGCTCGGGCTTGAAGAGAAGGTGGCCGCCCGGATAGAACGGCATCTTCTGATCGCGTGCCTCTCCCTTCGACCGACGTGCTTCTTTCGCGACGGCCGGAAAGATCAAGTCCAGGTTCGGCAACGCCCGCGCCTCGGCGTCGGGCGCACGCTCGGCAAACGTCGGCGTGCCCGTCTGATACCAAAACGCCACGCTCGAA
>DOEZ01000380.1 GCA_003532715.1 Planctomycetaceae bacterium | reverse complement strand
AATAGAGGATGCTCGGTGACCGCGATGAAGACGTAGCAATCGCCGGGCGGCCCGCCGTCGGGACTTGGCTCGCCCTCGCCGGGCAAGCGGAGCCGGGTGTGTTCGTCGACGCCGGCGGGAACGTGGAACTCGCGTTCCACCATCGCCGGTACGAAACCCGAACCGCGGCATTCGGGACAGGGGTCCTTAATGACCTTGCCCGATCCCTTGCAACCGGGGCACGTTGTCTGCATCGAAAAGAAGCCGGTCGACTGCACGACCCGGCCCGAACCGCCGCAATAGCCGCACTTTTCGGGGCGAGTTCCTCCTCGCGCGCCCGAGCCGTTGCAGGCGTGGCAGGACCGGTGACGGCGAAACCGCACCGCCTTGTCGACGCCGCGCGCCGCTTCGTTCAGCGTGATCTTCACTTCGCAGCGAATGTCGGCTCCCCGATGAACGCGCTGCCGCGAACCCCGGTCGCCGAACAGATCGCCGAAGATGTCGCCGAAAGCGGCAAAGATGTCGTTCGGATCGTGGAAACGCGTCGCGCCGCCCTGGCCGTTGACGCCCGCGTGTCCGTAGCGATCGTACCGGGCGCGCTTTTCGGGATGGCTCAACACGTCGAACGCCTCGGCCGCTTCCTTGAACTTGACCGATGCCTCGTCGTTGCCCGGATTCCGATCGGGATGGTACTTCATCGCCAGACTACGGTAGACTCGCGTAATCTCGTCGCTCGAAGCCGAGCTCGAAATGCCGAGCACCTCGTAGTAGTCGCGTTTGNNCAGCCGGGGCGGCTACGCTACGGGGCAGAGGCAGGAAGCCGATCCATACTATTCTACCCGATTTCACGGCGTCGGAGCAGCGGGGGCGACAAACGGCTCGGGCCACCCCATGGCTGGGGTGGCCCGGGGCCAATGATCGTTTGCATGTGGCGTAGCCGCCCTAATAGTCGAGCGCTACTTTCGCGGAGCGAAAGGCGACTTTGGCGGCCCGTGAACGGTTACGGATATAGTCCAGGCGGAACGCATCTGTTGCGAATTCCACGGCCGTCGTGCAGAGAATCGGTACACAACGGTTGCTGGCACGTGTTCCTGACTCAAAGGCGGTTATGACTGACACGTTTTTCGGACCCCACGGCACTTATGCGGAAACGCGCCGGCCACGAAGTGTGCTACTCAATCAGGAAACGTGTAGTCTTGCAGGTCGGTCCAATGCGGCGTCGCGCGACCGCCCACGATGAAGTCCTTACGGTAGGCAAGCCCAAGCAGCACTTCTTCGCAATCCTTCACGGTTAGACTCTTGGCATGAACCAACTCCCGCAAGATCAACGCTACGTTGCCGACATGAATGTCTTTTGCTTTTACGGCCCGAGCAAGCTGCTTGTCCGCCGTGACAACGGCAATCTGATAATGAACGGCGGCGGCATAGACCAACTTGTCCACCGTGGATAGCGATTGAGGCACGATGGTCGAGTCAAGGATGCCGGCAAGATCAACAGGTGTTGGCAACGGACACGGCGTCACGCGAGGCCGCATTCTCCTCGACGTTTCGGCCCGCAACTGATCCACCGAGAAACTCTCCTCCAACGCCAAGATGCTGCTGGGGAAGTGCGTTGCCAAATCCGCTCGTTCGAGGAGCGCTTTGTCCAGCGTAATCAGCGAGCAGGTGTCAAACAGCGCTGCTTTCCACCAATTCATGCCCCGGCCTCAACCATTTTGCTGTTTCTTCGTGAGCATCCTCAACCGAGACTTGAAATAACTCGGCGACCTTGGACACGCCGATCAAATCCTGGAGAAATGCCGAACGAACCAGCGTCTGAAAGCGAGTCGTCCGGTACAATGCCTTGCCTTCCAAAGGTTCTGGTTCCAGGTCTTCAACCTTGGCCTTCCCAGTAAGTCCGAGACGCGACTTGACTTCGTTCACAAACGCTGGATAGCTCACCGTTGCAAGGCCAAGGTCTCGAACTCGATAGAGAAGGCACGAAATACTAACATGAAAGACCCGCTTGAGAAGAAGTAACGCATCGAAAAGCGGCAGACGATGCAGACGATCCTCTCGCCAAATGCGAGTGAGTTCGTTGCTGGGGACAAGAAAACAGCCCGCGAACAAGTTGGCTTCCTTCTCGTAGTCACGCCTCCCTTCGACTTCATCTTCGGCCGCCGTGAAAAGCCGCGGGTGCAAGACGAGATGTCCCAATTCGTGTGCGCCGCTGAAGATGACACGTTCGATGCCCTTCTGCCGATTCGTCAGCATCGTAAGCATCATCTCTCCTTGGATGGCGCTAATGCCATCAAGTCCGGCGGAATGGAAGTCGAAGAAAAGGCAACGAACGCCAAGTCCTTCAAGGACGCTAGCGATATTCTCTGGGCCGCTATCGTGCAAACCGCAGTTATGGCGTAGATCGTCCGCCAATCCCTCGATCTCTCGATCGTTCATCGGACCATCGGAATCGCAGGCGAAACGTTGAAGGCGATTGCACAGCCGAGTCTCGGTGATCTCCTCGATCTCGGCATAGGCGCGGAGGAACTTTCGGGCTGCCACAAGGAGAGAATAATCCTTCTTGAGGGCAGCATGAGCGCGAAATGCGAATTTGGGCGGCGAGGCAACCGCGTCGCTCTGCAATAGGTCATTGATCGAACAACCTAGTGCGGTTGCGAATCGCACGAGATCGCTCGCCGTTGGCTCTGTCTTGCCGGCCTCGTAGTTCGTGACCGTGTTTCGGCTGACTCCGACTTGTCGCGCAAGTTGGGCCACGGTCATCCTCATGGCTTCCCTTTGTCGGCGGATTAAGGTTCCGATCACATTTGGAGTGGACGGAGCAGGAATCTTGTTGACCATGGCTGCGAGCAGACTACAGGGGGGGGGAGATGCAGGTACTTGCGCAAGAGGGAGTCCTGACGCACAATGTATTTGTCGTTGCTTACGATTGAGCTCCTTAAATGCACAAGATATTATACATTGAAGGTATTATAAGGGCAACTCATGCACAAGAGAATCGACGCCCGTTTCGCGTCCACTGACCCGCCTGGGGGGGTGATTTACAAGCCACACTAGCCCGAAGCGCAAGCGAGGGTTCGGAAGCGGTTTGGCCTCTTTATCCTCTTCATCCTCGCTTGCGCTTCGGGCTAGTATTGGCGGGCTGGCTTGACAACGTAGCGCGGCCGCCCTCGGCTGTGGGGAGTACGTAGCATAGCCGCCCCCGGCTGTGAGCAACGGGCTTGAAAGGGAAGTCCGGCTCGCGCGAGGAACCACTTCATACCATACGGGCCGGGTCGATTGCCAGTCGAAGATTTGGCCGGGAGAGGTGATTGCACGACGCAGGTGACGAAGGAGGTTCTCATCGCCAGGACGCGAAGAGCGGGAACCGCCTGAAAACGGGTGGCATCGGGCTGGCTGGCCCGGGAGAAATACGTTATCCTTATAGTCTCTTCTGAATGATGCGGACTCAATGCAAGCGAGGGGGCAATGAGCCTTCGGGACGACTTGTTTACGCAGCGACCACGAGAAACAGCCGGTTCCCGTGCTGCAAATCGCTTCGATTTCCAGAAGGATTGGGCTATTTGTCGTTTGCTGACACTCCATGAGTCAGGCGCGGACTATCTGATGCTGTTCGACTATCACGACGATGTGGTGGTCCTTGATTCTTCTCCTGCCACCCCGGTTCCCCTGTCTTTCTACCAAATCAAATCGAAACGCAAAGGTAACTGGACGACCAAAGGACTTGTCAAACGTGACAAGGGTGCCAATGGCCCTTTGTTGTCGCCGCTCGGCAAGCTTTGGGGTCACAGGCTGAGATTTCCCCTACACTCACCAGTCCTGTATTTCGTAAGTAACGCCCGTTTCAATATTCGTCTTCTTTCAGAGCCTCCCAAGAGCACGGAGCGAGAGGAGATTCGCCTGAGTGATGTTCATGGCGACGAGCTGACCGTCTTTAAGGGAACCGTCCGCGCAGAACACCACCTAACCGCTGATCCCGATGGCGAAGGTTCCATAATGTTGATGGTGACGGATATTAGCCCTGACAACCATGAAACATTTGCTTTGGGCAAGATTGCTGAGTTCATTGACAAGAGTTCTAATCGTACCATGCCAACAAGACCCTTGTACTTGACCGTGAAAGCGGAAGTGTCCCGAAAAAACAATTGCGAACGACAACCAACTTCGTTTGAGGACTTGTGCGACGTGAAGGGCATTAGTCGCGCTGACTTTCAGGCCATGCTTAGTACCCCCGCTACATCCGAACGCATCAATGCTCTTGTTGAGGATATCAGCCGGCAGTTGCAGCATGAAAACGTCCCATATCAGCAAGTTCGTGCCATCCGCGACGAGTGCGCAAAATATCTGGTGTCACGAATGGCTCCGGACAACGAGGTAATTGCAGCGGCCCGTGCAGAAATCGAGATGCGGGTACGAACTAGCCGCACCAGTCCAACCACGCGTTTGAGCGATGATATAGCAGCCGTAGCTGCAGACACTTCTGTGACCTTCGATCGTGTCCGTCAGTGCTATTCTTCAAGTTTCCTTGAATCAATGATAGCGGTGGCTTGCTATGAACAACGACAACTTTAGGCGGCTTGTCCGCAATCTCAGGACCAAGAAATATGAAAAGGTTAATCTTCAGCGACCTCCTGTTGCTCTCTCCAAAAGAGAAAGCCGCACGGCGGCTGACGTTCCATCCGAGCGTCACGGTCATCAAGGGACCAAATGATACAGGTAAGTCGTCCGTTATAAAAACGATCTACCGCACGCTGGGCGCAGTTCCGCCACAGGTGCATCCTAACTGGGAGGCCGCCTCCGTCAGATCGGCCGTGCGGTTCACTATCGACGGTGTAGCGTATCGGATTCTGAGGGATGGAAGGCGATATACGCTGTTTGATGCAAGCGATACCAAGATTCGCCATTTTGATAGCGTGACCAATGGTCTATCGCCGTATTTCGCGACACTATTCGATTTCCATTTGTTGCTCAGGACGAAAAAGGACGAGGGGCAACCGGCCACGCCGGCTTTTCTCTTTCTGCCGTTCTATGTAGACCAGGACATCGGGTGGGTTAAAAGCTGGTCTAGCTTCGAGCGACTGGGGCAGTTTGTTTCACCCAAGAGCGACATGGTCTACTATCACACTGGCGTCAAGCCAAACGCCTATTACAAGGCAAAGGTGGATTTGGCGGATGCTGTGCGAAGGCTCGAGAGCCTTCGCGAGGAGCGTCAAGTGATAGAAAAAGTCATTCACAAGATTGATTTGTTACTTGGGCAAGTGTCGTTTGACATCGATATTGTCGCCTACGAAAGGGAGATCACCGAACTACTTACGCAATGCAACACGCTCCGCGTGCAAGAAGAGACGATCAAGGAAGAGATTGTCAGACTCCATAATGCCCGAATGTTGATTCAATCACAATTAACGGTCACGATTGCGGCGGCAACTGAGTTACACAAAGACTTTGTGTTCGCTGCCGAACGGCTTGATGATCGGGTAGATTGTCCAACTTGCGGGGCAACTTATGAGAACTCGTTCTCGGAGAGGTTTCACATGGCGGCGGACGAGGATCGGTGCAGAGAACTTATCTCAGACCTCCAAGAGGAGTTGAGGAAGAACGAGACTCGCATTAGTGCCCAGCAGAAACAAGTAGGTGAGTTGGGAGAGCGTCTCTGTGAGCTTAGATCGACGTTGGATGCCAAGCAGGGCGAAGTCAAGCTGTTGGACGTGATTAGAAGCGAAGGCAGAAAGGAGGTCCGGGGAGTTCTCAAGAATGACATTGCCACCCTGGACACACATATTGGCGAAGCGGACGGCAAGGTTGAGAAAGTGAAGGCCGAGATGGCTAGGTTTACAGATCGCCAACATTCAAAACGAATCACTGAGTCTTATCGGTCTCGTATGCGATCGTATCTTGCAACGCTTGCCGTGGTAGGGCTTTCTGAACAGGATTATACCAAGCTGGATTGCACGATTAAGGAGTCGGGAAGTGACTTACCTCGCGCATTGCTTGCGTATTACTACAGTATCTTGCAGACGATCCAAGAGAACTCATCTTCCACGTTCTGCCCGATTGTCATTGACTCACCGAAGCAACAGGATCAAGACGATCAGAATTGGCGACGAATACTCGCATTCATTCGTGATAATCGGCCTACAGACTCGCAGTTGATTCTCGGGCTAGTGGATGATCTAGGTGAGGATCTAGGAGGCGATGTTGTGGAATTGAGTGATACGTATCATGCATTACAGAAGTCGGAATTTGATCCGGTAATGGAAGAAATGCGTCCATTGTTGGACGCAAGTCTTGCCGACTAGATGCTCGCAAGTGCGGCGGCGGGGCCTTGTCGCGGGGGTGGCTCCTGATGGGCAACGTGTGCGGCGGTGGATTGGGCGAATGTGGGAGGCATCGGGTCTGGATGGCGGGGCGCGGCGTTGGCCGATCGTGGCCCGCGCTGCTTTCGCGGAGCGAAAGGCGACTATTGGTGAACCGACACGAAAGGACGGCGAGGACATGACCAGGGAAGACACTTACGGTTTCGCGACGACCCTACGGGTCGGAAGAGAGCGGACGTGTCTACGGGTCGGGAGAGGGCGGATGTGTCTGTAACTCATCCCGCAGGGATGAAAGCAATTCGCCCCGTGGTCGCGAAGCGACCCGGGGTTGGCGGTCCACGGAATTCGTCGACCCCGGAGGGGTCGCGGCGGCGTCAAGCGAAACGTCGCGCGTTGCGTTGATCGGTCGGTCGCGTCGTCGTCGGTCTCGGCATCCTTACGACATATTACTCCTCCCACGCGTTCATCGGGTGATAAGGTCGATCGTTGTGTTGCGTGAATCCGTAGTAGGGGTCACTAAGATCTATCCGGTTTCCCCAGCCCACATCGAACATTGCCAACGAGAATGCGGCCTCCAAGGTTGCCAGCAATCGAATTTCGTCACAAGTATTCCGTAGTCCCCCCTGGAACACGATGCTCAAGGTGGCATCATGGCCCCTAGTCTCAGGCAACCGGGTGAAGGCGTGACCATCGCCGATTCTCAGGTGAAGGATGCCCGCGGAATCTTTGTAAACGCGGTCGATCTTGCTCTCGATCCGCTGAACGAATTCTCGCTCTGTGTATGGAAAGCACTGCTTTGATTCCATTGCTTCTTCCCATGTCGCCGCATTGGCGTCAGCGAGGACAATCACCTCAACATTGCGCAAGCCGTAAGTCTCGGCAATGTCATGTGGGACTTCGGTAAGAGGACCTGATGGAAGCCGGGTTCTCGCTGAGCACAGGTCTCTACATAGCGTAAGGGTACGTTCAGCTTCGGCTACATGATAGAGTAAGCCATTCCACAATCCTATGAAGGACAAGCCATGACCTTCATGAACCCAGTAGCTGAAACTGGATGGCCATACTGCGGTGGCTCTCGAAGATGTGCATAACAGCCGGTATGTGGACCCAGTAATGCTTGAGAAGACAAGAAATCCATTTTCTCGACACACAGAACATCCAGTCTGCTCAATCGCGTTGTTCAATTCCACGACATTGATCATGACCAGCCTTTCCAGGGCAAGAATCAGTATTCCCCAGGTTTTAGCCAAACAGAAGACGAAGCTCAAGACACCGACGCTTTTACCAAGTCGATGCGAGGCAACAGCAGACCCCCCCGCCTCGAGTTCAACCGTTGGCCCAATTCTTGCCCTGGAAACCCAACCGCCCCCATGCTATGACATCATTCTGCCACGCGAAACCGCCGGCTCAAACCGTCACACGCTAAACCGGATCAGCAGGATGTCGTCGTCGCGGACGACGTAGTCCTTGGGTTCTTGGCGGACGAGGTGGTGGGCTTTTACTTCGCGTTCGCTGCCTAGGCGGATTAGGTCGGCGCAGGTCATGATTTCGGCGCGGATGAAGCCGCGGGCGAGGTCGCTGTGGATGCCGTCGGCTGCTTCTAGGGCCGTGCCGCCTTGGTGCAGCAGCCACGTGCGGACTTCTTTTTCGCCGGCGGTGAAGAAGACCATGTGGCCCGACACGGCGAGCATTTGGCGGATCAGGCCGTCGCGGTCGGAGCCGCCGACGCCCATTTCGGCCTCGAATTCCTTGCGGTCCTCGGGCGTCATGCGCGACAGTTCGAGTTCCAGCCCGGCCGGCAGCGCGACGATGGGCATTTCGCCGGTCGAGCGTTCGGTGAACCGCTCGGGCCGCTCTTCATCGTCGGCCGTGTTGACGACGATCATGCGTGGTTTTTCGCTGAACAGGCGGAACGCGCGGGTTACCTTGAGCTGCTCGTCGTTCATCTGGCTTTCGCGCAGGGGCTTGCCCGAATCGAGCGCGGCGGAGACGAGTTTGAGCGTTTCCTGTTCGTGCTGGAGTTTTTCGCGTTCGGCCTTGGGGACGGGTTTGGTGAGCGACTGGGCGACGCGTTCGAGCCGGCCGGCGACGATTTCCATGTCGGCCAACATCAGGTCTTCGTCGAAAGAGGCGACGTCGGCCATGGCGTCGGAGCCGTCGAACGCGGCGGCGACCAACACGAGGCATCCGGCCTCGCGGAGCATGGCCAGGCGCGCGGCGTTGCCCTGGTGGTCGCGTGCCAGCCCGGGCGTGTCGACCAGTTCGATGGCGGCGCGGGTGATTTTCTTGGGCTGATAGATGTCGACCAGTTGGGCGATGCGCGCGTCGGGGATTTCGGCCATGGCCGATTGGCCCACGTGGGCCTGCGCGGCGTCGGGGGCGACGCCGGTGAGCCATTCGAAGAGGGTGCTCTTGCCCGATCCTTGATATCCGACCAAACCGATTTTCATGACGCGATGGTTTCCTTGATTCGTTGGCGGCCGGCGGCGGGCCGTTCGACAGCCTTTTCGAGCCGATCCAGGGCTTGTTCTACCTCTTCGTGGCAGGTTTTGTCCAGTGGGTGCTGGCCGAAGCGGACGAGGTAGAACGCGTCGGTGATGGTTTCGGGCAACTCGGCCAGGTTGTCGCCGTCGGGCGTTTCGGTCAGCCGGAGGGCCACGGATCGCGCGAACTCGCGGTGCGTTTGGCCGTCGGCGCGATGCCACCCTTGGCCGGCCGCCCAGTTCTGGAACCGCCGATAGAAGGGGACGCGGGCGCGGGCGGCTCGCGCGGCGCGGCGGCGACGGGCGTCGCGCCAACGGCGCGCTTGGCGGACGAGGAACCGGGCGAATCGGCGCGCGATCCACAAGGTCAGCCCGATTAAGAGGACGGTTGCGAGTCCTCGCCAACTGAACCAGTGGCCGACTTTCCAGTTGCGCGGATCGAGCGAGTGGAGGAGTCCGAGGATGGTCTCCTTCCACCACTGAAGGCTGGTGACATGCTGGTAGGCGTTCTTGATTCCNNCCTGCCGTTGTCGGAGTCGATCCATCTCCATGACGTAGTATTTCCAGATGTATTCGAGCAGATCGACACCCCTGGCCGCTTTGGCCATGGCCTGGCCCAGGGCGCCTTGTTCGCCGGCGTCGGCGCCGGGCGTGGGGTCGAGCCGATACCACGCGCCGTTGACCCACTCTTCCTCCTCGCCGCTTCGCTGGACGACGCCCGGGGGGATTTGATCGGGGGCGATGTAGACTTCGACCCAGGTGTGGGCGTGCAACTGGCGGACCTGGAAGTATTTGCCGAGCGGGTTGAACTCGTCGGACTTGTATCCGACGATCATGCGCGCCGGAATGCCTTGACTGCGGAGCATGAGCGTCAGGGTGGTGGCGAAGTATTCGCAATGGCCGGCCGGATTGTTCTTGACAAAATCCTCGGCCGGGTCGAGGGACGGGTCGCGCGGCTGTCCTCGCAGGCTATAGCTAAACCGATCGGAGAACTTCAGTTTATTCGACAGATGGAGGGCGCGGTCGAGGACCTGGTCGTCGGACAAACCGGGCTCGGCCGACCATCGCCGGGCCATTTCGACCAGCTCGGGGAGTTTTTCCTCGGGCAGTTCGAGCAGGTCTTCCATGTTGGGCGGCCATCCGACGGGGCTGAGCGACTTCTGTTGTCCATCTTCGAAGGCATTGGTTCGCAACTCGAAGCTGTAGCGGAAATCGCGATGTTCGTCGTCGCGCGAAATCGACTGCCGATAGGGGTCGTGGCGCAATTCCCGATATTTCTTGACGGTGTAGCACGGTTGCACGCAGAAGACTTCGTTCCGGTCCATCGGTTCGATGGTGATGTTCTGGATGACGATATCGCCTCGCGGCGCGTGGCTGCGCCAGGGGATCATTCCGTATCCGTAGTACCGCCCGATCTTCGGGAGACTCCAGACGCCGTCGGCGTATCGGGTGAGGATGGTGCCGTGGAGGTAGATCGCGCCGTTGACGGAATACATCCGCTTGGTGTCGGCGTCGGTGAATCCGATGCGAAG
>DOEZ01000358.1 GCA_003532715.1 Planctomycetaceae bacterium | reverse complement strand
CGTCGTACCGAGTATGCGTATTTGGCGACGACCGACGAGCCCGACTGCAGCTCGACCAGCCGGTTCCAGGCATCGTAAGTGGCCTTGAAACCGGCGGTCGGCGTGTTGGGCATCGGGATGGTCGTCATATTGCCCGCGTCGTCGTGGGCCGGCGTGGCGTGAACCGTCGCCGGTGACGGCGGGTGATCACGGTCGGGCGTCGGTGGACGCGGGCTTGGCCAAGCCCGACGGCTCGACGTCCCATGGCGTCCAGACGACCTGAAGCGACTCGACCTGGAGGTCGCTCTTGCGAGGTTTGAGCGAAAGCGACTCCAACGAGAGCGCCTCGGGCCGGTGTGATTCCTCGATCTTGCGACAGTCTTCGTGAAAACGTGATTCGAGATCGGCCAATTCCTGTCGATATTCGAGCAGCTTCTGTTCGGCCCGCTTGACGTCGCTTCGTTGCTTGGCCGCGCTGCCGGCGCTTTTCATCGACGATCCGGCGCGCCGCACGTTCGTGACGCTGGCCATCTTCCGGCCGAACAGCGCGCCGAGAATCGAAGACCCGACCGAAACGGCCGTATCGAGCGAAGCCTTGCGATACTCGCTCTTCTCGCGGTCAATTCGCTCCTGGGCGGTCTGAATGCGGCCGTTGAGCGTGGCCAGGCGGCTCGTATAGCGTTTTCTCAGCTTCTCGACTTCGCGATCGCGATTCTCACGAGCCAGATGGGCCAGTCGCACGCGAAAATCGCCCTCGGTCTCGCCGCAGTGCGAATGGGCCTTCAATTCCGCACACTTCCACACGTTTCGACTCTGCGTGCGATAGCAGAACTCGGCCAGTTGCTTGCGCCACGAAGCATGGGTTGCCCCTTGCGTCAACTCGCCCGGCCATTGGGCAAATCCAACTCCCGGCTCGGGCCGATCACCCAGCACCAAGGCCTCGGCGGGCACGAGCGTCGCCGCATCCCACACCGAACCCTCGCTCTCATCGGCGAGCGTGGTCAAGAACGATTGCGTTTCCCAATGATCGACCTTGTACGTTTGCTGGACGAAATGGAGCTTAACCCGTCCGAGCAAGTTCGCCCGATAGACTCGCGCGCATCCCGGCCGCGGCGCTTCGGCCGCGGGAACAAAGTATTCTTCGGTCGAGGACGGCAAGACGGGACGCGCCGCGGCGGCCCCCGTCTCGTTCAAATGGACCTTGTTCAAATGGACCGGCGCCGCCGGAATCGCCGACGCCGACGCCGCCGACACCGCCGGCGCCGTTTCCGCCGTGGGCACAACCGTTGCCGGCACACTCTTCGCACCGGCCACAAGCGTTCTGATTTGGCTGCGGGTCATGGGACCACGGAGATACGACATAACCCAACGCGTCTGAAACACGAGCGGTTGATTCTCATGCACGTTGTTCATCAGAAAGACCCGATTGCCCAGAGCGGCCAACATCCGGTCCATCGAGGCGCGGTCGAAAGCCGTGCCGCTTTGCAGGGCGGCCCCTTCAAGCCCTTCGAGCACGCGCGCCTTGTCCCGCTCGGTCTGCAGGCGGCCAAGGAACCAGGTTCCTATATTCGACAGCCCGCGGTAGTCGAGATCGATCGGGTTTTGGGTCGCCAGCACGACGCCCAGACCAAACGCTCTGGCTTGCTTCAACAGCGTGAGCATCGGTTGTTTCGACGGCGGATTGGCGGTGGGCGGAAAATAGCCGAATACTTCGTCCATGTAGAGCAAGGCGCGCAGGCTCGACGTGCCCGACTGACCGCGCATCCAAGCGACCATGGCATTGAGCAAGATGGTCACGAAGAACATCCGTTCGGCGTCCGACAGGTGGGCGATCGAGATGATCGAAAGCCTCGGCTTGCCTTCCGGCGTGTGGAGCAGCCGATTGATGTTCAACGGCTCGCCGTCCATCCAGCCGGCGAAGGCGGGCGAGGCCAACAGGTTGTTCAGCCCCATGGCCAGCGCGGCGCGCTCCTTCTCCGGGTAGAAGGTCTCCAGATCGACGACGCCCACTCTTTCGATCGGCGGCCGCTGGATCTCGCGGATCAGCGACGCCACGTCCAGCCCGCGGCCCTCGCTCCAAGCGTGGTCGAGCAGTCGCGAGATGAGAATGTGCTCGCGGCTGCGGACCGGATCGGCCTCGATGCTCAGCAAGGCCAGAAGACCCGAGGCCGTCGTCGAGACGTGCTCGCGATAGGCGTCGGCGTCGTCGCGCAACTCGCGGGGCGGAACCTCGAACGAACGAAGCACGGTCAGCGGCAATCCCGCATTGCTTCCCGGCGTGTAGATCGGAATATCGACCGAGTCGCGAAACCGCCGGATACGATCGGCGTCCTGGCCCCATTCGGCCAGTCCGCGCTTCCAGCGATCGGCCGTGGCGGCGGCCAGTTGCTCGAGGGTCATGCCCTGGCGCGCGGCTTCGCTCTCGTCGACCCACGGAAGGAACGACGCGGCGTCCAATTCGGGAAAGGTCAGCGCCAGGTTGACCAGATCGCCCTTGGGATCGATAATCACCGCGGGCACCCCGTCGATGGCGGCCTCTTCGAGGATCGCCAGACACAGACCCGTCTTGCCGCTGCCCGTCATGCCGACGCACATGGCGTGCGTGGTCAGATCCTTCGAGTCGTAGAGAACGAGTTCGTCCTTCGACCGCCGCTCGAAGAGATCGTAGGCCTTGCCCAGATAGAAAACACCGAGTTTCTCAAAGTCTTCCATGTCGAGCCTCCTTGGGGATGGTCTGGATCCTCACGGGCATGTGCATTGTAACGAATCGAGCCTGATCGCAACAGCTCGTGCCCCAGATTCGTTTCCAGCAATCGAAAGAGGCCATTCCTGGCGATGTCGGACTTCCGTTGGTTTGCCTTGAAGTCACTTTCCGTAACCGTAGCCGTTCACGGGTCGTTGTCGGCTTAACAGCGACGTGGCCTCGATAGTTGCCTTTCGCTCCGCGAAAGCAGCGCTACTGTCGCGGAGCGAAAGGCGACTTTGGCGGCCCGTGAACGGTTTACCAATAACCTAACTGGTGAAGGGGAAACGGCGTCAGAAGGCTCGCGGTCAGTCCATTAAATCCTCGTGAGCGTCGTCGATGGATATCCACCGGTTGGCTGCTTCTCCCAGTTCGTCGAGCGTTCGACGCTGTCCGACGGCGTTCCACGCACTGACGTCTTTGACTTCGGGCATGATTTCGAGTATCTGCTCGACGAGCATTTGGACCATGCGTTGAACGGGCACGGAATGCGTCTGCTCGCGAATCAAAGCCGCCGTCTTCATCAGACGGACTATCTGCGCGCGTTGGAGGACGGGCGGCGACAGCGACCCGTCACCGTCGACGAGCAACTCGGCAACCGGCACGCCCAGGGCCGCCTGCCACTGGTAGAGTCGGCTAAGAGACATGTCCACGGTCTGTTCTTCTTCAAGTTGGACGCATCTGACATCGGTCCCCAACCGACGCGCCACGGTGCGGCGAGAAAGCCCCTCGCGGCGACGGACGTTGCCGATCTGATGCAGGACGCGACCCCGTCGCGATTCGGGAACCGCCTCCGGCACCGTAGCAGCGAAAGACACGGTTTCGAGTGGCTGGGCAATGCTCATGTCACACCCCCTCCGTTGAGAAGTTGAACGAAAGCTCGGCCGCGACGCCCGGTTACTTCGTGAAACGGGCACGATCGCCGTCGATTCGTCCGTTACAAGAGCAACGGGTGTGCCAATATGTTCGGCTGAGGCCGGGTCGGCCCACAAACACTTGCTGAGAAATAACTTGCGACTCGAAATACACAGGAAAAGAGCGACGCACTGTACGAATGAGAAGTGGAGCAGGTGTAGCAAAATGCTACATCAGTGCGATGAACCGCCTCGGCGACCCGCGGCAACGCGGGGGTCGATGGTCGTGGTCGCTTTTTCGAGCACGTTGCCACTCAACGACAGCGGCCCGGGTTGAGAAACAACCCGGGCCGCGTTGTTGATCGCAGTAGAATATGGCGGTCTTCGATCAGACCCGCATTAGTTTCTGTTGCGGAAACAACTGTAGGTGGGTCGAACTGTAGGTGGGTGGGTCGAACTGTAGGGTGGGTCGAGCTCCACGAGCCCCACCANNCCCACCCTACCTGTTACACCGCCTTCCGCAACAAGAACGAATTACGATCTAGATCATGCTTATATCCGGAGGTCGGTTCGATCAGAACATCCAAATGAAGTCGCACGCCGCGGTGAACTGCGACTTCTTCGTGCCGTCGTCAAACGGGTAGGGATACGGGCCGTTGGGGTTGGCGTCGCCGGCGTACCAGTCCCAGCGAAGCTCGGGCCGGACGAGCATGTTTGCGCGTGGCTTGTAGTTCAGGCCGAAGGTCAACTCGGTGAAGCTGCCGGCGTAGCCCGGCGCGCCCATCCACCCGCGAGCGTTCGGCAGGTTGCCGGCGCCCACGATGCGGGTGCCGTCCTCGTCGCGGAACAACTCGGCTCGCATTCCGACCGACCATTTCTGGTTGAGTTCGTAGAACAGGTAGTTGATGAAGCTGTAATAGTCGGTGTCCTGCTCGCCCGCGAGCATGTCGCGGAAACCGTAGTCGCTCTGGAAGACGTATTTCAGGCGACGGTTGATCTGGCGTTGGAAGACGATGCTGTGAATGTACTCGTCGCGCAGTCCGTCGAGATCGTTGCGTCCGGCGTCGAGGCAATAGGCCAACGAAGTCCGCCCGTCGCGGCTGGTCCACTTCACGCCGCCCTGGAAGTTGATTTCGCCGTTGATGTTCTCGAACTGATGCACTCCCTGATGGAAGCCGGCCAAAACGCTGACCTGATCGCTCAGGGCGTACGTGCCCATCATGCCCGTGATCAGGACCGGTTCGCCGTAGCAGATCGAGTAGCTGTGCGAGTAGAAGAAGTTGGCCATCGGCGGAACCTGTTCGTAGCCGAGGATGCCGGGCATGCGGCCGATCTTGACCGACAGGTCGCCGTAGCCCGCCTCGACATACATCAACGGCAGCGCGATGCCGTACAGGCTGTCCGCGCCGTTCATCCGATTTTCGAGGCCGTTGCCGTAGCAATCGACGATGCGCCAGTCGGTGCCGTAGATGATGTCGAACCGGCCGCCGATGTCGAAACCGCGGCTGGTGTCGATCTTGCGCTCGAAGTAGTACCACAAGTGGTTCATCTGGGCCGTGTCGGCGCGGTCGTTCGTCATGATCGGACCGTTGTAGTTGTCGGTCGGATGCGATCCGTTGGCCGTGCCGCCCACCTGAATCCAGCCGCCGTGCGTGATGCCCGAAAGCCACTCGCCGAAACCACACCCACCGCGGCAGCGCGAGCACTGGCGGCACGCGAGCGCCGGCGAACAGGCGGCCGGGTCGCACCCGGTCGTAAGATCGCATCCGATCGAAGCCTGCGAAGCGTCGGACTTGATCGCGGGATCGGTGTTTTCGCCGGGTGTGGGAGCCGGCTTCTCGGCATATTCAAAGTAATCGTAATAGTCATAGGCAGCTTGCCTCACCGACAGAGGTTGTGAAAGCTGCTGGGCGCTTGCCAAATCGACCTGCAGAAAGCCGAAGACGCAAATTCCCAGGGTGGCGGCGAGAGTTCTCATGGGTGGGGACTCCGAAGTCGGGACCAGTAAGGGTGGGGGCGCACGGGGAAGACCGTCGCGAGCGGGACTTGAAACACGGCGGCTCGCAAGAAAACGAACACACCGGTCAGGCCAGTCCGCCATGCATGGTTACTGAGTACATCGGGTGGCCGATGAGTAGGCGTTTATCGAATTGTTCGCTTATCCGACCGTTGCCGCCGATTCTCAAGCAAGAGCCATGCAACCTTGCGGGTTGGGCAAGAATTCCGGTTTCGCGCAAAATGGCGTCCCATGATAGCGGCAGGCAGGCCATCCACGCCGCGCCCATACGAACAGGGCGTAACACCAACCCGAAGCGCAAGCGAGAGGACGCGAGCCATGGGACGCGAGCCATGGGACGCAAGCCAAAGGACGCAAGCCAAAGGACGCAAGTCAGAGGACGGCACTTTCGTCCTCTAGCTTGCGCTTCGGGTTAGTATTGTCCGGCGATTCGTCCGAGACCGAGAGGTCGCCAATAAAAGAAGAAGCCGCGGAGGCTCGGGCATCCGCGGCTTGGTTGGTTGATCGAAATCAAACGAAGGAGGCTACCGCCGGTTGACCATCACGCTGATGATGTCTTCCTTGGCTTCGAGGGCGGCGAGCAGGTCCTTCGACGGGACCTGTTCGAGGAGGATCGAGCAGCAAGCGGCCTTCGCGCCGTCGAAGAGCGTGTTGGTCACTTCGAGCACGTTGATCTTCTCGGCGCGAATGGCGTCGAGCACGTCGGCCAGGATGCCGACCTTGTTCTTCTGGCGAACGACAAGGCTGCACACGGCCGGCGACTGCTTGCAGACGTTGACGACGCCGGCGGGCATGCCCGTCTTGAGGAACGTGTCGACGATCCGCACGACTTCCTCGGCGACGGCTTCGGACGCCTCGTCCGTCGACGCGCCGACGTGCGGCGTGCAGGTAGTCAGCGCGGCGAGATCCGTTTGGGCGAAGTCCTTGGCGCTGGCGGCCGGTTCGTTCTCGAACACGTCCAACCCGACGCGCAGGCCCTTCTTGGCGATCGCCGCTTTGAGCGCCTCAGTGTCGACCAGTTCGCCGCGCGAGGCGTTGATCAAGATCGCGCCATCCCTCATCTTGGCGAGGAACGCCTCGTTGATCATGTGCTGGGTGTCGGCACTAGCGGCCAGGTGGATCGTCACGGCGTCGGACGCGGCGGCCAGTTCGAGCGGCGACGCGGCGTATTCGACGCCCAGCTTTCGGGCCAACTCGGGCGTGAGCCACCAGCCGTCCCAGGCCAGGACGTTCATTTCGAGGCCCTTCGCCCGCTGGGCGACCGCCATGCCGATGTTGCCCAGCCCGAGGATGCCCAGCGTGCGGCCCTTGAGCCCGCGCGACTTGCCGTATTCTTTCTTTTCCCATTTTCCGTCGCGCATGCCGACCGTGGCGTTGACGATCCGCCGGTCGGCGGCAATCAGCAACCCGATGGCCAATTCGGCGACGGCGGCCGTGTTCTTGCCCGGGCAGTTGGCGACGTAAACGCCCAATTCGCCGGCCGTGGCCAGATCGATCGTGTTGACGCCGGCGCCGGCACGGATGACCAGCGACAGGCTCTTGGCGGCCTTGAGCGTCGCGGCGGTCACTTTCGTCGACCGGACGACCAGGATGCCGAACTCGCCGATTGCCTCGGGCAGGGATTCAGCCGTGAGATCGGGCTGAACGACAACCTCCAGCCCCAGCCCTTCGAGGGCATTGACCGTGTTGGCCGAGAGTTTGTCCGCGATCAGAACTTTCATCGATACACCTTCTTCCGTCGTAACGTATTTGAACCTGATGGAACCTATTATGTCGCAGTCGCGCGGGCGCCGGCGCGGCCGTGTTCGCGTATTATGGCAAGGTCCAAGGCTCGCGACAACGGCCCCGCTCCCTCGGGGGGACGGCAGTTTGAATGGGAGGCCGGCGCGGGCCGCCGCCGACTCCCTCGCGTTGTTGCCGCCAAGTCGCCGTGGTAGAATGGCGAGCCTCACGCCATTCTGGTCGCGAAACGCGAAAAGGGAGCACAGGTTCCATGTTCTACCAAGTGGACGGCACGCGGTTGCCGTTGCGGGACCATTTTCGCACGTACCTTCGGCTGCGTTCCATCCTGGTTTGGGTCATCCTATTACCGCTCGTCCTCGTGCGGAAGCTCTTTCGCATCCGGCATTTGTATCCGGCGGTCATTTCCGACACGCTCGAACCGTTTCTCGTCGATCCGGCCGACATCCCGGAGGAAGTGCGAGAAAAGATGGAACCGCTCGAAGCCGACATCCGGGCATGCGGATTCGTCGATCCGGTCTACCACTGGATTGTCGATCCTTTCGGCGGGACTCGCATGGCCGTGACCACATTCCGGCATC
>DOEZ01000381.1 GCA_003532715.1 Planctomycetaceae bacterium | reverse complement strand
GGCCGTGTGATAGTAAATGCCGTGCCCCTCCTTCACCTTGCCTCGATCACGAATGGTCCCGGTACCGTCGTCGGGCCACACGACCATCACGTCTTCGGGCAGATCGAGCAATCCGGAATGCCAAAGATCGGCTCCCTCCCACCAAAGGTTCGTAATGATCTCGGCATCGGGTCGCACCTTGCGAATCAGTTCCACTTGTTTGGCGATTGCCTGACTGATTACCTTGCCCCTCGCCTCGGGCGTCGTCACGTTCGGGTCGTCCCACCAGAACGGCCGGTCATGAAGACCGCGGAAACCGACCGTCCACACGGTTTCGTAGCGGTTCAGCACGTCGATACAGGTGCTCCAGTGTTTCTCAAGTACGTCCGGATGTTCGGTATAGGAATACTCTTCCCGCTTGGGATAGTGGTACGTGTTCAAGCCGGCGACGAGGATGTGATGCTGACTGTTGACCAATCCCCGACGCGAAGCCAGTTCACCGCTTCGTTCGTCGGGAAAGGGAAACGTGCCGGGAATCACGGTGTTTCCGCGCAAACGCAGAACCAACTCGTAGACGCGATCCCACATCGCCAACGAAAAGACGTTCTCGCCGAGCGGATCGGGTGAGAACCAATTCAGCAGATCCTCGTCGTTGATGAAGAAGCCGCGGTACTTGAACGTCGGCGGCCCCCAGGTCTTCGAGTAGTCGGCCGGAACCTCGACGCGTCCCTTGTATTCCGGCTGGCGATCAACCCAGTAGTACCATGGATCAACGCCCAGCAGTTCCTCGCTCAGCGCGTAGGCCGCGTAGATGGCTCCCCGCATGTCGGCTCCCGTCGCCACCAAGGCCTCGTTGCCGTGAGCGTCGCGGGTCGCCCGAATCGCGAAGCACTCAGGCCCCTCGAATTTGTCCGGACACATTTCCTTCAGCCACGGAGCCTTCATGCCAAGGTACACCAGCGGACCCTTCCAGGGTTTCTTCTGCGGAGGAGCCTTGAGAATCGTCGGCAGACGGCCCATGACCTTGTACCAGTCATTCTGCACGTCGCGAACAGCGCGTCGCACGGCCTCGGGCTCGTCGGGCGAGACCACAAACACGGTGTCGGCCGAGAGCACCAGCCCAACGGGTGGCCCCACCATTGGCTCGGCTTGCAGCAATCCGACATGGCAGAAAACCACTATTGTTGGCAAAAGGCGTGGCAAAAGGCGTGTCAGATGGCGATGGATGCTTCGCATGGGATACTCCGGTGCGGTGAAGATCGCGTAATTCAGTGGACAACTCCGACAGACTGCCATCGAGCACGACTGCGTGGTCGCGCCGACGCGGCGGGCCGAGTCGCAGGAGGCTTGGCGGCGGAAGCCGCTTGCCTTCTTCGGATTATGGGCGGTCGATACGGCCCGGATCAAGTTGTACATTGCGAAATCTAGGTTACAATATGCGCAGACTCGGTGGTTGGCGTTTCTTTCGCTTGATAGGATACGCGAGAGGCGTCTACCGACGCGAGTTGCGCGGGCCGGAGTGAATCGAGAATCGGAGCAAGAAAGGCGATTCACGACGGAAGTTTAGGAACGTCACGACGGGAGTTTAATTCGATGACCTTGAGACATCTTCTTTCGATCGCCCTTTGGGCGCTATTGTCTATTTCGCCGATAGCCTGGAATACGGTGTCGGCGCAGGTTCCCGATTCCTTGCATCGCTGGCTTGGGCCGCAAGAGTGGCGGCGCGATGTCGACGGCCCGATCCTCTCCCTCGGTAAGTCGGGCGCGTTCGACGACACGCACATGTTCGCGCCGACCGTTGCCGTCGACGAGGGCCGCTTTCTGCTGTGGTACTGCGGTTCTCGGGGGGTCGCCCATGACCTGTCCCGGCAACCGGTGCCCGACGAGCGCGTCTTCAGCCTGGGACTCGCGACAAGCGCCGACGGCAAACGATTCGAAAAGTACGAGAATAATCCCGTCTTTTCGTTCGACGAGCATCGACTTTCGATCCTCACGCCTTGCGTGTTGCGTGATTCCGACGGATCGATTCTGCGCGAGGATGGCAAGATGCGAATGTGGTTTTCTTCGGCCAGATTTGGCGCCGGTGGTCGTCCGCAGGCGGTCGGCGAAATGTCGAGCGCCGACGGAGTGCATTGGTCGAATGCGTCGCCGTCGCTGCTCGAAAAGGCGTATGCCCCCAGTGTCCTCAAGACGCCACGCGGCTATGAGATGTGGTACACCGAGCCGGGCAAGTATCCGTGGCGAATCCGACATGCCCGAAGTGATGACGGCAAGAAGTGGAACGTGACGGACGAACCAGTGCTTGAGATCACACAACCTTGGGAACACTATATATTAGTCTATCCGTCGGTCTTGAAGATCGACGGCGTCTATCTCATGTGGTACGCCAGCTACCCGCACGAGGATCGGGAGACCACGGCGATCGGCTTCGCCGTCAGCCTCGACGGCGTGAAATGGCACAAACACCCGCAAAACCCGGTGCTCCGTCCCGATCCGGCTCGTCCTTGGGAATCGCACTACGTGTCGAGCCAGTCCATTATCCGACTACCCGACGGGAGCTTTCGGATCTGGTATGCAAGCCGCAAGAAACCGCCTTTCACGAACCTCTATTTCGCATTAAATACAGCACGTTGGGTGGGGCCGGACGCCGAGAACCGTCCCTCGCCCTCTCCAGGCCAGTAAAGGAATCGGCCGCTTCGCGTCATGAGCCCGCCGAAAACACCACGACCAGCAGCCAAGATTCCGATTCCTTCACCAACGATACCTACGCGCTGTGCCCATCGGTCAACGGCTACGGCTCCAGGCCAAGGCTGCGTTGGTAGGCGGTTCGCTGCTGCTCCACACCGAGCCGCTGGGTGATTTCGCGCCATTTTTCGGCTGCCTGATACAGGGCGGCGGCGGGGGGTCTTTCGCCGCGCAGGGCGGCCAGGACGGCCTCGTCGAGCGCCGCCAAGTACTCTTTTCGGCCCGGTATCCGAAGCGCAAACGCCCATTGTTGACGCTCGAAGGTCGCTTCGGTCTGTTTGGCGTACTCGTCGGCCAAGGCCTGGCCCATCGGCTTTTCGACCCAGTTCTCCGACAACGTTGTCTGGCCGTGCCGATAGAGCGTGGTCCACGGGCTTCTTGCCGACAGGGGCGGATCGGTCGACAGTGCCGAAAGCCAGAGCAGCAATTGGGCCGAGGCCGCCGGATGGTCGCTGCGTTCGAAGACGACGCCCATGCGGCCCGAGGTCGCCAGCAGGGGCACGCTCAGATCGTCGCCCGAGTCGCGTCGCTGCCACGCCCCCTCGTCGATGTTGAAGTGTTCTCGCGAGCCGGGCAGTTCGACCACGCCGGCGGCGATCTTCGATCCGGCGGCCTGTGTCTCGGCGTCGAGCGGCACGGCGGCGGTCGGCCAGGTCAAGGCCAGCCCGCACTCGCCTCGCCAGAACGCGGCGCGAACGTCGTCGGGGTTGGCTTCGAACTGGGCGGCCGAGCCGTGCTTTGCCGCGGTCACCATTTGGACGAGCGCGCGGACCACTGGCGGGCCGCTGATGAGCGGTTCCATCGTGTCGACCTTGAACCAGGTCGAATAGTTATCGGGGTGTTTCGCTCCCGGGGCGGCGCGAGCCATCAGAACCAGCCCGGCCCATCCGGGCCCCAACGGCTCCATCGCGCCCGACCAGGGAGCGTCGGCGGGCGGGGCGGCGTCGCCGAGATTCGCACGATCGGCCAGCAACGCGGCCAACTCGTGGTACTCGTCCCAGGTTCGCGGCGGCGACTTGCGCAACCGCTTGAGCAGATCGGCCCGATAATAGCAGACCAAGACGGGCGAGCCGAACGGCACGCCCAGAATCGTCGACGAACCCCATGCAGCTTCGTGGGATCGAGCCAGCTCGAAAATCTCGTTCCAGTCTTCCTGCCCCTCGCCGCGAAGCGATTCGGGAATCGGCGACAAACCGTCGCGCTCGGCCAACACTCCCAATAGATGCGACGGGCCGATCAGCGCGTCGGCCGACGGGGCTGTTTGGGCAAGAACTGCGTCCTCGGTCGTCTCGACCACGTCCATCGTCGAGCCGGTTTGCGTCCGCCATTCGCCCTCGGTCTTGCGAACGGCGGCGGCTAGGGCCGGGTCGTCGACGACCAACAGCGTCAGTTGGACGCCCTCCAACGGCAGCTTATCCTGAGCCGAATCATCCGATTTCGGCTTCGGACAGCCGGTCGACAGCGAGAGCACGACCAACAGGGTCGCCGAGACGACGGGAAATCGCAATGGATTGGGAAGGGATCGCATGACGGTCCTCCGAGGGGGTGGATTTGTCTCCCTGCATCCCTCTAATCTAAGGGACACACCCAACCTCGGTCAATCCGCCCCGCCGCGATGGGCAGCGTCGAAGACAACCGTGGCCACGACTGGAAAATGGTCCGACGGATAACGGCCCTCGACGTTGTCCAACAGAATCTCGGCCGAGAGGACGCGAAACGCGGGCGAGGCGAGCACGTAGTCGATCTTCGTCGCCGAACGCCTGCCCGAAAAACCGTGAAACGTCCCCACGTCCTTCGCCTCGCGATGAACCACTCGAAACGTGTCACGCAGTTCGACGGGCAACCCTTCGGCCGTCCCCTTCAGATGGCGGATCGGTATGCTCGACTCGCCGCAGTTGAAATCGCCGGTCAACAACACGGGATCGTGATTCAATCGTCCGGCGATCCGCTCGGCGAGTAGCCGTGCCCCCTCGCGTCGCGCCTCGGCCGAACGATGATCCAGATGCGTGTTGTAGACATACAACGCGCGATCGGTCCGACGGTCGACAAAACGCGCCCACGTGACAATTCGCGGGCAGGCCGTGTTCCACGATCGCGAGCCGGGCTGGTCGGGCTTCTCGGAAAGCCAAAACGTCCCCTGCTCGTCGGCGTCCGGCTGCCATCGCGACTTGCGATACAGAAGCGGAGTCATCTCGCCGACGGCGGGATCGGTTTCACGCGTGCGCGCCAACACGCCGTACTCGGGCAGTTCGTTGCGAAGGTACGCCAACTGGGGCGGGGTCGCTTCCTGCAAACCCACGAAATCGGCGTCAGCCCGGCGGATCACGTCGCGAACCATCTCGCGTCGTAATGGCCAGTGATTTGGGCCGTCCGTCGGCGTCGCATAGCGGATGTTGAACGAAAGTACCTTGAAGGCGTTCTCATCGGTGGGTTGTCCCTCGCCCGCCACGACCAAAGCCGCGGCGGGCCAGACGCCCAGGATCAGCAGGCAAACACACAGTCGTTGCATCGGAACGCCTTACGGCTGAATCCAGAGAAAATCGGCGCCGAGGTCGGTCCCCTCGCTCGACTCGTTCTTGCCTCGCGACACGAACGTGATCGTGTTCTCGCCGGTTTTCAGCTCGACGGGTTGTGACGCGAACCTTCGGGCGATGGTGTGGAAAGGCGTATGCAGGTCGATCGCTCCCGTTCCGGTCGACAGGCCGCGCAGCGGCTCGCCGTTAAGCAGCACGTCGCACTTGCCCGCATCGGGCCTCATGGTCATCACAAGTTGGATGCTGTACGTACCTCCCTCGGCCACGTTGAAGTCGAGCGAAAGCGAGTCGCCCTCCTTGGCCGGTTTGAACAGCACTCGCGTGCCGCGCGACCATCGCGGATCGGAATCGACGAACGGCGCCGCGCCGTTGAGTTCCTCGCACTGGTAGAAGATCGCGCCGGCGCAGCGGCCTTCGGCGACCGGCTCCCAGTTCTCGGGCATCCGCGGCTCGCGAAGGTCCTCGCGGAACGGCGGCATGTGGTCGGTGATGATGCCC
>DOEZ01000280.1 GCA_003532715.1 Planctomycetaceae bacterium | reverse complement strand
GCGGGCCAGATGTCTTGTCGGGCCTCATCCTCGGCGCCGAAGACGCGGTAGCCTTCTCGGATTCTCGCAAATCCCTCCTTCACATGGCGAATCGGAAAGCACGGATCATATTCGGCACTCTCAAATAGGACAGGCCGAGGGGCGATCAGCAAGTGGACCTCGCAGATGTCCATCAACTCGACTAGTCCGGGCAGTTCCCAACATGGGCAATTCGGCACGGAGAAGACGCCCGCGCTGGTACACATCCACCCGCTGACGACCGCCACGCGCAGCCGCGGGTCGCAAGCGGCGGCCAACATGGTCCATTCGCCTCCCATGGAGAGCCCCGCGACGCCAATTCTCTTGGGATCGACTTCCGCTCGCGATTCGAGAATATCGACGCATCGAAACAGGTCCCACACCATGAGGGCGGCGTACTCTTTGTGGGGAAACGAAGGCGCGAGCACCACATACCCGCCTCGCGCGAAACGGTCGGCAAAACCGTGATACACGTTTTTCGGGTCGAAGACCACGTCGCGCGACCCGCCGTGGCCATGCAGGCACAACATGGCGGGAAAGGTGCCTTTGCCCTTCGGAACGGTCAGATAGAGGGGCCATCGTGCGTCGTTTTGGCCGTTGGCGCGAAAACTGCCAGAGTAAAGCAGGTATTCTCCGCGATCTTGGGGTGGATCGAGACGCAGATCGAGCGGACTTTCGTTGATCGGAACGCGCGGCTCGCGCGCTTCGACCAGTTCGAGGAGGCGTGCCCGAGCCTGCCGTTGCCATGTCTCGGCTTCAGCTTTCGTTTGGGCGACGAAAGGCATTTCGAGTTTCTCGGGCAGCGGCCCCGCCGGCTTCGGCATCGGTGTCTTCGTTGCGAGAAACTCGTCTGGAGTCAGGGCTTTTTCGGTAATACGCACCTCGTCGAGGCATCCGGAAAACGGACGTGACCGGCCTGAAAAGGCCGCCACATTGCCGATCATCAGATTGGCCTTGTGCGTCGACATGATGCCCGGGACGGACCTTTTGCCTTGTGCCACGAGCGTGCCGTTGACATAGATCAGGCTCGCGTCTCCTTGGCACACGGCGGCCACATGAGACCACTCGTTTGGTCGAACCCAGCGCCGGCCGGTGGCGATGGTATTACCGGGATGAAAGCGTCCGTCGGGTGATACGTCGAATCGCAACGCTCCGTCGGCCAACAAGACGAAAGCCCACGATCGGCCGTCGTCTTGTTCTTTCCAGTCGGACGCGATACCCGCGATGGCATTCTTGAGATTCGCGGGCTTGACGAACGACTCGACCGTAAAATCGGGCGAGGCGACCTTTCGACGCGATTCATGGCGGACCGCGCTATCGTTCGTCGTGTCGAAGACGCCCGCGCTCGCATTGGGCCAGGGAGTTCCGCCGAAGCCCACCACATCGTTCGCAAAACCCACGCCCGTGGCAACGCCATCGGTCGTTTTCTCGAAATGTTCGAATACGAGCGGCTCCAACGCCGAGGCGCTCGTCGCGCCGAAGAGACCGGCGAGCAGGAGGTTTGCCAGAAGGAAATGAGCCCAATGAGTGGTCCATCTTGTCGAATTGCGCGTGGCGGCGAGGCGTGATCGCATGGTGTCGCCCTTTCGAGCCTAAAGAGAGGGAGGATGTAAGGCGGTCCCGTCATTGTACCGACGCCGTGCCAGTGCGGCAATTTGACGTCTGAAATTGCGGAGTGAATTCCGTCGCGTGCGGGAAGGCCGGCTCGACGATTCACCACGCATTCCAACGGGGGGGTCGCACTGATTGTCATGAGCGGCACAACCGCGCTGATTAGCCGACTCTAATTTGGATGACAATCGGCCCACGCAAGCTAAGTTTGCTTAGTCCCCGAGCTACCCTCCACGCCTTCCCGTTGGGAGGCGGTCAGGGGGGGTATTTTGGTGAACCACCCCACACTGCCAGGATGCATGGTCGTCGGCCGTGACGGAGGCGGCGTTGACGCGCGGACTCGTCTCAGCGCGTCGTCCGCTTTCCGCGCCGCGCATTCGCCGCCGTTCGCGCGTCCCATCCCCATTCCCGCGTGAATCGACCATGAGTGAGTGCCGTACGGAAAGCGACAATTCGGCATCGAACCGCAGCTCGTTGCTCGTGACGACGTTCCTTTGTCTTGCGATCATCGTGATCGGGGGAATATCGCTCGTCAGGCAATATCGCCTGACGACGCGCGCCACCTCGGTGATGGTTCAGGACGCACGGCGCGCGATCGTGGTGGGCAACGTCGCCAAGACGGCGCTGCAATGCAGCCGCTACGAAAAGGACATATTTCTCAACCTTACGAATCCGGAAGCCCGGGACGAATACGTTCGCCGGTGGATGACGTCCTACGTGATGCTTCGCGACGCATTGCACGAATACGCAACCGAAAGCACAAGCCTCGCGGAGCGCAAACGGATCAGCTTCTGGCTCAGCGCGGCGCGCGACTACCGCAGCCATCTTCTGGGCATCATCGAAGCAGCGGACGCGGGGCGTTACGCGACGCCGGTCGAGGCCGACCGCGCCATGGATCCCTTCAAGCCGGACATGCGAGCGCTCCTCGACGGCGCCGGCATTACCTCCGAGGAGTACTCCGCAAGATCGATTCACAGCAGCCAAGTTCTCGAGCAGAGCGTGGCGGCGGGCATACGCGTCACGGGAATGCTCTCGGCCGTATCGGTGTTGCTGGTTATCGGGTGGAGCTTCTGGTTCACCGGCAACGTCGTCAGCCGGAGCGCCTTGGTTCAG
>DOEZ01000130.1 GCA_003532715.1 Planctomycetaceae bacterium | reverse complement strand
CTCTCGACTTCGAGAAACCGACCGAGATCGACCACTTGGTCGCGGTGCTCAAGAGGGTCATGCCCCTGGCCGAGAAACAGGGGCTTACCATCGCCCTGGAAAACTATCTTAGCGCGAAGGACAACCTGCGAATCATCGATCGCGTCGCATCCCCGGTGCTAAAGGTCTACTACGACGTCGGAAACTCCACGGACAAGAACTACGACATCTATGCGGAGATTCAAGAACTCGGAAAACGCAACCTGATCGTTCAGTTCCATGCCAAGGACGGCCGTTCCCCGCTCGGGCAGGGCCGCATCGACTTCAAGCGACTGCGTCGCGTTTTGGACGCAATCGACTACCGCGGCTGGATCGTCTTGGAATCGGTCCACCCCGGAGGCGTGGTCGAGAGCTACCGCAAGCAAGCCGCCTGCTTGCGGAGTATCTTTCCATGTTGACCCTACCCCGTTAACCCTTTGTTGTCTGTTCGCGTTTGACTTGCGCCGCCAGTTGAATTTGGGCGCAAGTCGCTTTGCGGAAGATTGCAGGACCGGTCGGTTGCTCTTACTTCTTGAGCGGATAATCACGACTCCTTCTGATCGATGATCCGCAAGGCATGAGGCGGTTGCGACTATTTGTTCCGCAAGGGGATAGGATTTGCGATGCGGCAAAGATGCGGCAAAGATGAGTCGCTTCGCGGGCGGAAGACGGTGTTCCCGCGAAAAGCTCGGCTCTTCGCGGCCGCTCGATGCCACCTGTTCAAGTCGAGAGAGAGTGCTTTCCTTGGCCGTCGAGTCAATCATGCCGGCGTGAGTCGGCCTCGTGATTGGCGCGAATACGCGCCAACAACCGTTTGATGTCGGCCACTCCGCCAATCGTGACCCATACGGCCATTGCGGTGAAGCCGGTCACGACGCCAACAAGGAGGATTTTCCAGAGCCAAACCCAAAACCAAAGGTCCGCATAGGAAGCGTCGGCTATCAACATTTTTGGGTCACTCGCTTTTTTCGGTTCTTGAAAGGCGCGGTTGACGATCGGGAAAGAGCAGCGAACCGACCACCATCGCGGTAAACGTAGCACCGATGCCGAACAGCCCCACTCTGGCGCTGGATATTTCGACACTAAGCACGCCGGAATCCACGACGGACTCGGTAATGCCCGGCAGTCTCAGGAAGAACTCCTGCAAACCGGGACTCAGGCGGCCGAGGTTCGTCATCAACAAGGCAAGGCCTGCTTGGACCGGCGAAAGCCCGAAGACCGCCGAGCTTCCCGCCAACAAGGCCAAGACCGCGCCCGTCGAACTGGCCCGTTTCCAGTAGAGGCCGCAGGACATGACGGCCAAGGCGCCTGCCGCGTAAATCGCCCCGGTTACCGCCATATAGTCCCAGATGTCCTCGCTACCCGGATAGAAGATTCCCCACCAAAAAACGTAAGCGCCGATCAGGACGATGAAACTCCGCGTTAAGAGAACTTTCACCGAGGGTGAAAGCCGGTCGCCGCAAATCGGCGCGACCACGTCTTCCGTCAAGACCGAACTCCAACAGAGCAAGTAACTGTCCTGAGTCGACATGAAAGCTGCGATCATGCCGGCCGTCATGATTCCGATCACGATCGGCGGCAAAAGACGGCCCAAGAATACGGGCACGGCGTAGAGATTGTCCAAGGCCGGCGGGGCCCCGTCTTGAGAAAGGAAAAGCCGTCCTAGTTCATCGTTGTGCGAGGAAATGAACACCAGGGCGCAGATTCCCCAAAAATACGGAATCAGGAAGCGGATGGTGTACGAAAGCGATGCCCAAGTGAATAGCCTTTTGACGGTCTTGGGACTGTCGGCCGCCAATGCGCGGGCCACGGACGTCGGCCAAACCGCGCAGCTTATCAGCCCCACGCAACACATCCACAAGGTGTACTCGACGCCGAAACCGCTTTCGGCGACGGTAGGATCGAGCCCGGCCGCCCCTTTTATCTCGTAGACCGCCGTGAAGATATCTCCCCATCCCATCTTCGCGGCCGCCAACAACGTCGTTAACACCATTGCGAACGAAAGCACCACGAATTGCACGTAGTCGGACAACACGACGGAGACCATGCCGCCAAGACAGGTGTAGAGGATAACCAAGGCAATCAGAAAACCCATCATGATTTCCAGCGCGCCGCTCGTGGGGTCCATTCCCGTGATCCCCACCAGAAACATGGCCGACACCTTCAGGAATAGACCCATATTCAGGATGCCGGCGGTTGCCATCATGATTCCCCCGAGAATCTGGGTCTTTCGTCCGAAACGCTCTCGATAGAAACTCGGAATGGTCAACACTCCCATGGATCGCAAGCGATAGATCATGAAACCCGTCACGCCGACGAACAAGGTCACGATTCCGGCGGCCAACGCGATGTGAAAAGCGGCAAAGCCCCCTGTGAAACCCTTTTGCGCGCTGTACATCACCGTAATCAGGCCAAGCTCCGTGCCTGTCAAGGTGGCGATTCCCAGGCATGTGCCCAATCCTTGGCCGGCGGTGACGAAGTCTTTCATGTTCGAGATGTACTTGCGGACAAGCAAACCGATCGCCAACGATATCATCGGGTAGCAGACCACAATCACCCAATCAATCGTGCCGAAGTTGGTTCTGCTCAAGACTTCCAGAGTCGCTTGATCTATGGTTTCCATATCAATTGCGATCCACTTGAACCATGATGCCCCGAGAAAAGACGCTCTCCAAATCGCGGAATGAAGCAGGTCTATCGATCGATTCGTACGCCACCGTGGTAAGGCATTGTTTCACTTCAGCGGAGCGGAACTCCTGAACGGCTCGGGCATGCTGGCTTCACGCTCGATACGCACGAACCCGCTCCATCAGACGGTTGCCCTCGTCTATTCCAGGAACATTCGCGACATCATACAGAATTCCTCCGGGCAATTCGCGACGATCCAGCTTGCTCAGAAACGTTTCATACCCCACTCGGATCACCAACGGCATGTCGCCGGCGCGGGAGCGACACTCGCCCGCCAACTCCACGGCGGGGGGATATCCTCGGTCGTCGTCCATACAGATTGCCTTCAGGCCGCGAATCGTCACCGCCGCTTCGAGCAAACGCCGACCATTACCATGAATATGGATGATGCCGCCGTCGTATCGCCCAAAAATGCGCTCGACGGGTTCGCGACCCCATTTTTCAAAATAGTCAACCGACGTCATGTGGAACGGGTCTATGCTCTCCGATACGATTCGCCCCGGCGCCCAAGAAATCCGATTACTGCACGTTCCACCGGCAAGCCGCGGCGTGTTTTCGAAAAAAGCGTCTTGAATCAACGCATTCAGTTCGAAGGCGAAATTCACGGCACGGCGGACCATGTCGGGATCGGTCTCGAGACTCAGGTACGTGGCCGTCGCGCCGAGCAACTCGAACACGAAATTGAGTGAGTCGATAAGGATGAAGTGGCTGATTCCGAACTTGCCCGCCGCTCCGTTTACAAAAACCTCGAGCTGGTTCAAATAGCGCTGGAACCAAGGGTGATGCCGATCGATCACCAGCGTGTCGAACTTGCTCCAGTCTTTCCAGAGCGGCACCGCCATCGAGGAGACCCAACCGCTTCGTGTGTCGCACAGGAACCGAATTTCGGCGTCCACCATGCCACCATAGAGCCCCTGGTCCATCTCGGTCAAGTACACGGCTGGAATCGCGTCGTCCTCCAACCTTGATTGCTCCGCCAAGACGGCATCCCAAAAGGCAATCCGCTCGGCGGGATCCGGGTATTCGCAGTCGCCGTCACGATGTTTCTCGCGAAAATGGTCCATTGCCTTGACAGGTATCTCGCATCGAGCAAGAATTCGATCCATGAATCGCCGCTCGTGCCAGAGACGCAGACGTCGAATCGTCTCGTCGCAACTCGGTTTGTATTCGAGAGAATCCATGGCATGGACGATCCTGTTTGGAAAAGTGGATGACGGGGGAACGAGTCGTCCACAATGCCAACCCCGAGAATGACCGTTTGAGGCGGAATCCTCGTCTCAGCCACGCGATAGCATGGTAGAACATCATTCCCGCCGCCGCGAAGTCTAAACGATTCCCGGCTGTCTTTCAAGCATGATCTTCCTCGAATCAATAACCTCCTCCCGCTTTCCACGAATCTGATTCAGAAAGCCTCGGAAGTGCTGTAGGTCGGACTCTTGGTGTACCACTTGGACTACTCGGACCGCGGCGCGACGTCGGGCACTGCCGTCACGTCAAAAACCAGCACCTCGAACGGTTCGATTTCGATCCGCGCCGTTCCGTTCGCCCCCACCCGGAGCCGGTCGATCCGCTGATCCGGCCTTGCGGACGTCAGAACATGGTCCGCTGTTGGTGTTTTGGGCAACTCCAGGTCGCGAGCCGGCTTGAACTCGTAGGTTTGCGTTGTGTCGGCCGGGTTGCGCAACACCAAAACACCCTTGCGCGGCTGCCAGGAGGCCCATCCATACACCTCGCCGTTGCCCGGATCGCCGCCGATCCAATGCGTGTCGACCAGCACGTCGGCGCCGGCCCGCGACCATTTGGACGCCGCGGCCAGTTCATCCCACATCGCGGGTGTCAACAAGTGAGGGCTGATGTAGAGCTCCTGCAAATTGGCTCCGGAGCCGAAGAATGACCAGATTTCGTCGGCGACGCATTTTTCGTCCCGATTCATTCTCCCAGGACTGCCCCGCTCGCCGACGCACGGACCATGTAGCATTAGCGCATTAAGCGGGTGAAGCGGCCCAAGCTGCACAATGCGCCGATAACAGAACATGTCGCGATAGGTGATCCATCGTTGACGCATGGTGCCGACGCCGTGGAAGGCGGTGTCGCTTCCCTGACGCCAAACCGAATCGGCATAGAGCGTCCAGAAGGGGCTGGCCCACGTGCCGACCGTGGCGCTGATAAACACGTTCGGGTTCTCACGGTGCAGTTCACGGGTTAGATTGAGCACGGCGTCGATGTCGTCGGCCGTCTCGGAGTCGGCGCCCGTCACATTCAGACCCGCGCCCATGCCGTCGAATTTGAGGAAAACGACCCCTTGGTGCCTCATCATGTTCAGGCAGGCCGCGAGAAAGGCGTCTCGGTACTTGGGCCCTGCCATCGAGAAACCGTTTTGATTGGTTTCGTAGCCTTGCGCCCTTCCGTAGGCTAATCGTTTGTCTTTCCGCGAGCCGTACCCGCCCCAAGGCGACATCCACACGCCTTGCGCGGCGCCGAATCGGGCCCCGGCTTTGTCGAGTTTCTGAAATCCGTTCGGAAAATGATCATTGAAACCCCAAAGCGAGCCGTAATCGTCCCAACCATCGTCCCAGACGAACGCATCGAACTTCACGCCTCGCTTTTCGACCAGTTCGCGCCCGATGTGTTCGATGGTTTCCAGGCATTCGGCCTCGGTCATGCGGTGATTGGGACGGCCATAATTCAGATGATACCAACTGTTGTAATTCAGAAACGGTCGATAGGGCCGTGCCCGACGCCGTTCGAGGTAATACAAGAATCCACGACGAAGTTGGTTCGGCGGCGTCACGCCGATTACCGACGTGCAGCGCCACGTTTCGCCCGCCTCCAGCACGTTCCCGCGAGGCAGCACGCAAAGAACGCGAGAATCACCCCCGGCCGTATTCTCGGCCAGGGGATGTTCCACCGCCAAAAACATGTCGCCGCACACAACGACCGAACCGGCCACCTCTCCCACTTGGCGGGCCCCGTCGCACTCCGAGTCGAGGAATGCCAATTCCTCGACTCTCACATCCCTGGATGCCGTCAATTCAAGCGTCTGGGTAACGTCGTTGCCCTCGTCCTTCAAGGAAACGGACCACCGGATGCCGAGCTTCGAGGATTCGTCCTCGAACCGGGCGACCATCTGGTCGTCTTCCAGTTGGAGCGGCTCGCTCGGGACGATGGCGGCCAAGTCAACAGTCCGGCCATTCAACACGATGCGCGGCATGTGCCCCCCCTCCATGTGCAGCGTCTGGCCGTTGTGTTTGTTGACGACGCTCAGTGCGGCGATACGACCGCCATCGAGCCTCCAGGTTGCACGGAGCACACGGTTTTCGAGAACCAAGCGATGCTCGTCGATCGTTCGCGTTGCCTCGCCGGGCGGCATGCCCGGATAATCCAGGGCGATCGCCGCGGCGTGAAGGCACGACAAGAGCACGACCAACGAAAAAACGCGTCGTTTCATGATTCTTCTCCCGACGATGCGACCCACGACATAACCGTGCTCGAATCGAACACGGAAAGCGCCCACCACTGCAAGCGCACGATATCAGAAGTAGTCTGGGTACTCAATGGTTTTCCCGCCGCAGCTTTCATGATGTCACAACCACCCCCAACAAGAGGCATTTGATCGCCGAGCCGTGGGCGCGTGGCCTACGTGCTGGTTGACAGCACCGATCGGCTTGGCGACAATGCCAGCGTTCCTACCCATGGAAGGTCGCTTCCGCGAGACGCGATGACGAGGCGACAGCCACGCCCGCTTCTTCCGTTATTCGATTGCCGGGAGACCCCATTATGCTGACAACTCGTCGTCAGAAGGGCAAGCTCCATTCTGAATCAAACGGCCGGTCTCATTCTTACCCGCGAAGCGTCAGCGACGGTCGGATCGACCGCACCTTCGAAACGGCGTTCATCCAGGCCCCTTGAGTTGGAGAATCTCTATCATGTGGAAACACTCGGTATCGTGTGTGGCGGTTGCGGCATGGTACTTCGCCGCATGGATGGGTGGAGCGCTGAGCGAGACTTCGGCCTCGCGAGCCGCCGCGGCGGTTCCGGCTGCCGCGTCTATTACGGTCGAGAACGACGAGGCACATGGTTTCTGCGATGCCGATGTGGAAGTTTCAGTTTCCATCCCAGGAACCACGGACTCCCGGGCACCCGACGCCGCCCGCTCGCTCTTGTTGCGCCTGTTGCCTCGACACGGCGACCGATTTGAATTCGAGGTTGTCCCGGCCGACGAGGGGCGCGACGTGTTCGAGATCGAATCGCGCGATGGGCGGATCGTGATTCGCGGCAACACGGCCGTCTCGATGGCCGTGGGGTTGAACCACTATCTGAATCACTTCTGCCATTGCCACGTGTCGTTGCATGGGCGGCAGTTGAACATGCCCGAAATGCTTCCCGAGGTGCCGTCGAAGATACGGCGAGTGAGTTGGGCGCGGCACCGCTACTTTTTGAACTACTGCTGTTTTGGATACTCGCTGCCTTGGTGGAATTGGGAACAATGGCAGGAACTGATCGACTGGATGGCGCTGCGCGGCGTCAACATGCCGCTGGCGGTGACGGGCCAGGAGGCGGTTTGGCAAGCGGTTTGCCGCCGATTGGGGATGACCGAGCCGGAAATCGCGGATTTTCTCGCGGGGCCGCCCTACCTACCGTTCCAGTGGATGGGCTGCCTGGACGGATGGGGCGGTCCGTTGCCGTCCGATTGGATCGAGCGGCATGAGGAACTCCAGCGAAAGATACTGGCTCGCCAGCGCGAGCTGGGAATGACACCCGTGCTCCAAGGCTTCACGGGGCACGTGCCCCCCGCCGTGCTCGACAAGTTCCCCGACGCGAAGACGCACCAGATCAACTGGGTCGAGTGGGAAACGCACTTGTTGGATCCACTTGATCCGTTGTTTCCGAAGATCGCGCGGATGTTCATGGAGGAGCAGGCCAAACGATTTGGCACGGACCACCTCTACGCGGCCGACACGTTCATCGAGATGAAGCCGCCAAGCGGCGATTTGGAATACCTCGCTCGTCTCAGTCGCGCTATCTACCGCGGCATGGTCGACCACGATCCGGAAGCCGTTTGGGTTTTGCAGGGCTGGGCGTTCATGTTTCACAGTAAATTCTGGACTCAGGACCGAATTCGAGCATTCCTGGACGCCGCCGACGACGATCGGATGGTCGTCTTGGATCTGTTCTGCGAAAGCCGGCCCATTTGGAACAAGACCGAAGCGTTTTGCGGCAAACCTTGGTTGTGGTGCAATATCCAGAATTTCGGGAACACCGTCTTTCTTGGCGGACCGCTCAACATGATCGCCGCCGACTTGCCCGCCGCGCGCCGCGACCCGGCCGGCGGTCGATTGGTCGGACTGGGATTCGTCAACGAGGGATTGGGATACAATCCCGTGGTTCATGACCTGATGTTCGAGATGGCCTGGAGTGAGGAGCCCGCGGACCTTGATGCCTGGATCGAGCAGTATGTCGTTCACCGCTACGGCCGAGCCGGCGGAGGCTCGCTTCGAGCCTGGAAACAACTGCTGCCAACCGTGTACGCCGAACGCGGCCGTTATAGGCCGGTCACGAATCGCCTACCTTCGTTGGGCGAGTCGCCGAGTTTCAATACCGTCCCCGTCATCGGAGCTTGGCGGGCAATGCTCGAAGACGCGGATGAACTCGGTAACACCGATACCTACCGCTACGACCTGGTCCACATCGCCCGGCAGGCCTTGTCGAATCATGCCTCGGTCTTGCACCGTCGGGCCATCGCCGCTTGGCGGGCAAAGGACGCTCCGGGCTTCGAGAAGGCCGCTCGAGAGTTTCTGGATTTGCTGCAAGACTTGGACGAATTGTTGGCCACGCGGCGAGAGTTCTTGCTCGGCCCCTGGCTGGAGGAAGCGAAGCGTTGGGGAAACAACGACACGGAACGGGCCATCCTCGAGTGGAACGCGCGACGCGTACTGACACTCTGGGGTGACGGGCCGAGAATCGACGATTATGCACGCAAGGAGTGGTCGGGCCTGATTGCCGGTTACTATTTACCGCGATGGGAGCGGTTCTTCAACGAACTCTCACTCTGCCTCGAGCACGACAGACCGTTCGACCAGACGGCCTTTGATGACGACTTGAGGCCTTGGATGGCCAAATGGTCCGATGGACGCGAAACGTACCCCACTGAGCCACAAGGAGACAGCGTGGCGGTGGCACGGCGTCTGTGGCAAAAATACGCCGAGGAATTCAAGCCGAACGCGGTGAGCCTGACGACCGGCAAACCAGTGACTTGTTCTCATGCCCTACCGAGCCATCCCGCCCATTTGGCCAACGACGGTTGGAGCGACTCCGCCGGCGCGTGCTGGGCGACGGATGTAAGGGCAAATCCGGCCGCTTGGTGGCAGGTTGATCTTCAAGAGCCCACGACTATCGGTCGCGTCATCGTCGTCTGCTATTACGGGGACTCGCGCCATTACGGTTTTACGATAGAGACCTCATTAGATGGTCAAACATGGGAAATGGCGGCCGATCGGCGCGACAATCGCGACCCGTCGACCGCCGAAGGTTACGAATGCACGTTTTCACCACGACCGGCGCGATTCATTCGGGTCACGCAGCCGCACAATTCCGCCAACACCGGTCGGCACCTGGTCGAAGTGATGGCATTCGAACAGTAGTCGCGAGGGCGAATCGAGCGCCCAGGGATATTTCGGTTCGCCGCGCGAGGTCACACAGAGACTCCACTTCCGCGGATCGCAACTGGCCTCTTACAAATTCGAATCCGAGAAATTTAACTGCGATTCGTCCCACTGTTACGGCCGTGCTATCACGCTCTTCGCCACAATTCACCGTCCGTCCCGCCACAAGGAGAACGAAATGTCCCAAGGTTCTTTCCCGCGACGTCCGGCTTCGGCCGGGTTTCATGCCCACTGTTGTTCCTGCCGTTCCGAAACCGAGCCGGTTTCGGACGTCATCACACGCCGCGGGTTCTTGGGCGGCACGGCCCTGGGCGGCATCGCGCTTAGCGGTCTTTCGTGGTCGATGCTCGCCGCGAGTGAACCGGAGGCTCCGTCGGCCCCACTGCGTCGTCCTCTCGTCGTCAAACCGATCTTCGTATACAACACGTGCAATCGTCGCCATCAGAGAAGCTGGCGATCGTGGGGCGGGATTGAGACACAAGCCCAAGCCGATGAGGAACAAGTTCGCATCGCGTGCGAACTCGACGTTTTGAGAAACCAGGCCGACTTTCCCGTTCAGTTTCTTCCGCTCGCCGCCGTTCAGCGACCCGAGGAAGTGGCATCGCTCGACGACGCCAACCAGGTCGACGCGATTCTGGTCTATGCGGCTGGCGGCGGCGTTGCGTGCTTCGACGCGGCGGCGAAGTTCGGCAAGAACATGATCTTCTTCGTGCGTCACCGCTCGGGACCACTCTACACGTGGTACGAGATCATCAGCCCGCGGTATTTGCGACGGCACACGGACCACTCGGCGCACGACCACATCGACACCAACGACGTGGTCGTCGACAGCCAGGATGAGATTCTCTGGCGACTGCGAGCCTTGTGCGGGCTACGGAACACGGTCAAAAGCCGCATCGTGGCCATCGGCGGGCCCGCTGGCTGGGGCAATCCCAGCGAAGTAATTGCCGCTCTGGCAAAGGAACGCTGGAATCTCGATATTCGCACCGTCACGTACGACAACTTGCGGAAACTGCTCGAAGAGGCACTGAAGGACCAAGCCGCCGTGAGCCGCGCCAAGACTCGCGCGGCCGACTATCTGAAACTGCCCAAAACGACGCTCGAAACCGAACTGCCCTTCGTCGAGAATGCCTTCGTGCTCGATGAGTTGTTCCGCGGGCTGATGGCCGAAGCCGATTGCCGGGCGATCACCATCAACCGCTGCATGGACGTCATCATGCCCATTTCGAAGACAACCGCATGCCTGACGCTGAGCACCCTCAATGACGCCGGATATCTGGCGTTTTGCGAGTCGGACTTCGTCGTGGTTCCGGCGGGCATCCTGCTGGCGAACATCTCGGGCAAGCCGGTTTTTCTGAACGATCCGACGTATCCGCACGACGGCGTGATCACGCTGGCCCACTGCACCGCCCCCCGATGCATGGACGGAAAGAACCTGGAGCCAGCGCGGGTATTGACGCATTTCGAGTCCGACTACGGAGCGGCGCCGAAGGTCGACATGAAGATCGGCCAGACAGTCACCAACGTGATTCCCGACTTCGCGGCCAAGCGGTGGGTCGGTTTCCGCGGCCGGATTGCGGAAAACCCATTCCTACCGATCTGCCGTTCACAGATCGAAGTCACGTTCGAAGCCAATAACGAAACGCTGGCGCAACATATGCCGGGCTTTCACTGGATTACCGCCTACGGTGACCATCTTCGCGAGATGGGCTATGCGTTGAAGAAGGTGCCCATCACGTGGGAGTGTCTGGGGTGAATGGCGTTAGTGGGCTTGTTCCGCTCGACGTATCCCTAACCCGTGAGCAGTGTCGTGTGCGCAAGTCGTCGCTGACGAACAACCTTTTTTAGCTTGGCAAAAACAGGTTCGACGATTGCCGTCGCGGCATTTGAGTTTTTTTGCGGTTGCGTCAACTCGAAGACAATCAGCCCAACGGCCTCTTAGGCGCCTCACGGCCGGCCGGTTGGGGGCACGCGGACCAGGTCCGCCACGACCGGCAAGTGGTCGGAACCCATGTCGGGCCCAACCCAACACCGTCGCGGCCACCAGTCGGAGCGCATGAGGATGTGGTCAATCCTCGCGCCAAACTGCAACCCGCGGACCTCCGGCCGCATGGTATGGCCGACTCCCATACCGCTACTACAGAAGGCGTTTCGATAACGTCCCCAGGCGCGACGATAGAGGACGCTGTCGACAGGCGTGTTAAAATCGCCCGCGACAATCAGGGTCGCGGGACTTGCCTTCAAGAACTCCACGAGCAATTCCGCCTCGCGCCGGCGTTTCTGGGTGTCCTCGACAATCGCGCCGCTTCGGGAAGGCGCCAACACGGTCGAACGATCGAGAACCGCCATAATGCCAAAGCGGGGAGTGCTCAGGTGAACGCAACCAAACGGTACGTCGCCCTCGGACGTTTCCACAAGGCATTCCAGCAGGACCTTGGTTGGCCACACGTTCCCCGGATGCAAGATCTCCAGGTGGCGCACTTCCCGGACCGGGAAGGGCGAAGCCACGATGAATTGGCCGCTCCGGCGCACGTTCCATCCGTCGGGCCAATCGTAGTCCGCTTCCGACGACGCCTCCTGCAGGGCGACGATGTCGGGCCCCACCCTCGCGATCAAGTCCCGCATCGCTTCGGATGTTACCGATTGGCCATGGACGTTGTAGGTCAACACGCGAAGCGGCGGGCCTTCGGGGGCGACGAGGCGTCCCCAGGGAAGACGAAAACCCAAGATCGGTCCCAAAACAATCAAGGCGCTGAGTGCCAATGGCCACAAGAGGCGAGGGCGGAGGAACGCGGCCACCGGCACGAGCACCGCCAGCGGCGCCGCGTACGGCCAGCGAGGTCCAAAGAGCATCATCGTGGCCGGCCACCACCGCTCCCCGGCGAATCGAAGAAGCAGCCACACGGCCAGAACGACGACCAGATACAGCCAGGTTGCCGCCCTCGCCGCCACCAGGCCGATACGTCCGCGGGGAAGCCGCGTCACTAAGACGGCCGCCGGAATCCGTTGTTTCCAGTCCATACGTACTGATGTCTGCGTGGAAAGTGACCCGGCCCGTTGGCCTCGGTTCCTTTGCGGTGCAGGGTCAATAGAGAGTATACCGTCTTTCGGCTCGTTTCCGCAATGCCTGCCGGCCTCGTGCCTCGCGACCCGACCCACCCGTTGATTCCACTCCGCCCCACCCTACAGTTGTTTCCGC
>DOEZ01000336.1 GCA_003532715.1 Planctomycetaceae bacterium | reverse complement strand
CGGCGCGGCGATTTGTTCGACATGAGCGACGCGCCATTCGTCCAGAAGCCCATCGCGGCCGATACGACCGACCCAGCAGCCGTCGCCGGCCGCCGGCGTCTTGAGGCCGTCCTCGACAAGCTCAGCCCCGCCACCGGAAAGACGGTTGACCCGGAAGCCCAGAGGGCGAACCGGGGGAGGCGGCAGGAAGCACAGAGAGAACCGTAAGGCCTTGGAAAACGTGAGCTGGGCACCGGAGACCCGAGGTCACTGGGCTTCGGCCGCGCGGGCGACATGCAACGTGCCCGTTCATCGTGACCCGATGAAGAGGGTCGGAATACCCGCTTCTACGCTTCGCAGCGCTCTCCGCGGCGACGTGTGCGCGCAGCCTTGCTTTGCGACTGTAAATCAGGCGACAAAAAAAGCCCCGCAGGCGGGGCAGGGACCTACGGGGCGAAGAACGTGGGGTCTAGAACTCCCACTGACATTATTCTCCACGAGCGGCCGGGCGAATGCAAGGGCCCAGAGTGAAAAATGGGGAGGTTCGGCTTCGGAACGGCTCAGGCAGTGTGAATTGGGAATACTTCACGACACCATGCTCGAGCTCAAGACGCCGCAAGCCGTAACCGCTTGGGACGTCTTGGCTTCTGGTTCGATCTCTAGCCCGCGTCGCCGCTTGCGCGGCCTTGGTGGCCGAAGCCATCGCGTCCTTCGTTCCGAGGGCTCGGTGCAAACTGACGCTGTTTGTGACGCTCGCCGGCGAGCAGAATGACACCATAGCGCGCACCTCGCCCAGGCCTCGTCAAGGCTGCGAGGAGTGTACATATTTAAACTATTCTGTCAAGAAGGTGGCTAAAATCCTCGAGCGGTTGTGGGTGGGGGAGTGCCGGGAAGGGAATCGGGTATTCTCGCGCCCAGCATATCCGTTCACTTGAACTTCTTCTCACAACCCCTGGCTTCAGATGGGATAGCGCAACCGCGAGATCTGATCTTTCTGGTAGCGGCCCATCTCCTGAATGAAACCCCAGATGTCATCTTTCTCCACCGGCAATCTTCGAATAGTGTTGGCGGCCGCATTTGCCCACTCGGATTTCTTTTGCTTGCTCGGGCCGCCAGACATTTGGGTAGGAATCCAATCCTCCAGTTCACCACACGGGACGAGAAACAACCCAAAACTCCGACACTTCTCGAGGAGGGTCTTCAGGTCGTGATATACCTTCCCGGGCTTCAAGCTCTCGATGCCGCCGAGCAGCCGGGCCAGTTCTGTTATCGCCATGGCGCGGGCCGCAGGCGCGTCTCGCTGGCGGCGCGGCCGGGGCCGGAGGAAGTCATCGCCCGTTACGTCGGGCCTGTTCGAGAGTTGATCCGAGTGTTTACGAGGAAGGTCGCCAAGCAAAGAAAGGCCGTTGGCTGCCCCGCTGGTCCCCGTCGCGCCCGAAAGACCGGCCGTCGAGCCGGAAACGTGCGACGCGACACGAATCGCGGACTTCCCGCCCGTTCTTCCCTGGCGGGGCGAGGCCGAACGACGGGACAACGATCAGCGGTTGGCGATCGATCGACTGATTGAACTGGAACGCTTGCGTCAGACGGATCGGGATGCCCGGCCGCCAGTCATCGAGACGCCACCGGTCGTTGTGCCGGAGAACGCGTCGCCGACGAAGGCGGCCAGCCCGCTTCTGGCCGGGCTGTTCGCGTTGGGGGGCGTCGCTTTGGGTTTTGTGGTCTACTTCGCAAACGAGAAGGGAAACGGCAATGGATAGTCTACCGCTTTCTTGGCAGTACGCGATTCTCGCGGGCGTGGCGCTCGTCGTGACGCTCGGGGGACTGTGGCTTTACAACCGCCGCGAACGTCGGCGGAAGCACGCCTTGGCGCTGATGCGGCTGATGGACCAGTGGGGCCTGGCGTGGTTCGCCGAGGTCTATGCCGACTATGCCGTCGGGGACTACTCGGGCCTGGTCCGCAAGATCAAGGAAGTCGTCGAAGCCGTCCGCAGCGACGAGGCGATGGTCGGCAAGCTCTGGGAGGTGACCAAGAAGGTGACCGCCCACGCGGCGGCCAACGACTCGACGAAGGCCGACGAGCTCCGCGCGCTGCTCGGCGCGACGACGTCGGCCAACCGCACCACGCTGGCCTCCTGACCGGAAAGGTTTTTCTTGGGCGATGCGCGAATCACAACCACGCCCCGAGCACGGGCTCAATGGGCTCAAAAAGTACCTGGTGGGAGTCGCCGTGGCGATGACCACGGCGCTGTTGGGCCAGTCGATGGCCCTGGTATGGTGGGCGGCGACGATCACGACGCGGGTCGAATACGTGGAAAAAGCCGTCGACGGACTCGACGGCCGGGTCCACGCGATCGAGACCACCCGCTCGCCGCGCCCCTCGTAACGTCGGACGCCGTCCGTGGCACCCCGAAGCGACCGAGTCAATCGGAACACGGGCCCGGGCGGCGTCCGTTTTCTCTTGCTGGAGTGCTTTGGTGAAAATCGAACAACGTAGAACGAGCGAGCTGCGTCCCTACGAGCATAATCCGCGCCAAAACGACGCGGCTGTCGACGCCGTGGCCGAGTCGATTCGGCAATTCGGATTCGGGCAACTCCATCGCCGCTGCCAAGACGCTCTTTAGGGGCGATGACATGGTTCTCTCCGTTGGCAAGGGGCTCTTTCATTCCGGTGCTCACACCTTCCGATAGCATGACCCGTTTTAGGACTTCTGTCGACCGCTGGTTACAAGGTTTTCAGTCCCATAAGATCGGGCTCCCAAGTTCACTCCGCCAGGCGTTTGAGATCGTCGCCGAAGTTGCGGTTGATCTTGTCGAGCGTCGCACGCAGCTTCTTTTGGCGCGTCTTGTCGCGTACCGGAGATATCAAGAGCGAATCTCCGTCGGTCGTCAAAACAAGCGGCGTGTCGGCGGAGATTTGAAGCATCTCCAGGATCGGCTTATCGATGACCAGGGCCAGGCTGTTGCCGTGTCGGATCAGGGTTTTGGTCATGGCAATCTCCTCATGTCCGTATACACATAGTATACACCACCGAACCGGCCCGGCCAAGCCGTCTGCGCCGGGGCATCGCGCGGTGCAACCAGCGGTTCTGTCCTTTGATGCCACGAGGTCCCTTCATGCGGACGCCAATAATTTACCTTGCTTCTCCCTACACCCACGCCGACCCGGCCGTCCGCCAGGCACGCTTCGACGCGGCTTGCCGCGCGGCGGCGGCGTTGATCCGCCAAGGCATGACGATCTTCTCGCCGATCGCGCACACTCACGCCATCACGCAATGCGGATTGCCGGTGGACTGGCAATTCTGGGAGCCGCACGACCGGCGTTTTTTGGAGCTCTGCGACGAGCTCATCGTGCTCATGCTCGACGGCTGGAAAGAAAGCATTGGCGTGAGGGCCGAGATCGACATTGCCCTCGCGTCGGGAAAGTCGGTGTCACTGCTGGATCCTCCACCGCGCGTCGACAACGAAGGCGTCGACTGCGTGGAAGCCCAGCAAGAAGGCAGTGAGGCGTAAGCGCGACCCCATCACTCAGTGTCGCCAAGCCACGCCACGCAACCCGCCAACGGTCCACGTGCCAACGCATTGACCAAGCGTTTGTCACCGCTGACCATTTTCACGTTGAGCCTGATGGCCAGAGCCACGTACAGGCAGTCGTAAACGGTCCGACCGGTTCGCATCGCCAATTCGAGAGCCGCTCCGAGGACTTGGTCCGACGGCGTAATCTCCAACGGCAATCCCATGACATCGCTCAAGAGATCGTCGGCCTCGCTTCCACTGATTTCTCCCCGGCCGTGTCGTTTCCAGATGACATTGGCAACCTCCGGATAAACCAGATCGGGTGCATGGAGCGGGGCCTCGGAGACGAGCAAGGCACGGGCCGCCTTCGCGTGTGGTTCCGGAAAGAATGCCGCCGCAACGACACTGGCGTCGACCACGATCGGGCTCATCGGCGGCGGTCCTCGCGCACCAGCCCCGCGCTGCTGGAGAACTTGCGACCCGCAAACCGTTTCTCCCAGTTATCCAACAAGGCCGCTACCTCGTGGCCTCCCACGCCGACGGCCCGTCGCACCAGAATCTTCAGCTCGCTTTGCAGCGACCTGCCGTGCCGTTTGGCGCGGGCTTTCAAACGGGCAAGGGTGTCAGGCTCCAGATCCCGGAGGAGGATGTCGGGCATGTCAAAACCTCCCTTGTGGCAAATCGATCAACCCACCTAAATGATACCATTATGCTATCATGTCGTCAAGCGAGCGCATCGAAGCCCCGACGGGCCCGAAAGCGTGCATGGAAAGAGAAGAAACGCAAGTCGACCGCATCCTATGTCGTCGATGACCCAAGCGGACCCACGGGAGCCCATCTTTTAGGGCATCACGCGTCCGTCTGCCGATCACGGACCGTCTTAACGTCAGCAAAGCCTTCTTTGCTGGGACGTGGCGGTAGTAAAGGATCCTTGCCTAAGAGGGACCATTGGTCAAGTCCGCTTTACTAGCCACGAAGAGCCTCGAACCGATGGTCCGAGCGGGACAAGAGCGTCCCAGTGCATGGTTCACCCCGCGATCTCGTAGGCGTCATGCCCGAGTCCCTCCTCCCCGACACTCAGCACGCCGGCATACTGATCGCGGATCTCCGCCACGTGCCCGGGCAGGCCCTCGGGCAGGCTGGCGAAATAGTAGCCGCCCGCCGTCTGGCCGAACGAGAGCGGGTTGCCGTTGCGAACGACCAGCAGCCGCGCCGGCTTGCGCCACACGCCGAGCATCACCAGCCGGCCGTCGGCCCGTTCGGCCACTCGTGCCCCCCGCAGGCCCAGCGCCCCGGGGAATCGGGCCATCAACAGCCCGAGCACCTCGCTGTCGCACTCGGTGCGCGGCAACAAGCCGTATCGGCGAACGAGCCGCTGGTGGTTGTGGACCACGCCGTTGTGAACCAGCCAGCCCCGACCGGCCGGATGGGGATGGTTGTTGCGGTTGTCCTCCGGTCGGCCGTGGGTGGCCCATCGACAATGGCCGATGACGATCGCCGCGCCGCGGCACGCGTCCAGGGCGTCGACGTTGGCCGTCGCGGGGCCCGGGCACTTGAACGTATGGATGGCCCCATCAGGGCCAAGCCACGCCAGTCCGAACGCGTGGTGGCCCCGTCGTTGCGTCTCGACGGCCAGCCGTTTGATCCGCGCCAGATCGGGCCCCTTTTTGCCGGTCGTAATAAATCCAAAAACGCCGCACATCGTAAAAAGCTCCTTTCTCGGTTAGGCTTGTTCGTCGTACTTCTTGGCCAGCCGGCGGAACTCGGCCTTGATCGCCTCTTGCGGGATCGCGTCGGAGATCCATCCGAATTGCTTGCCGCCGTGGAGCCGGGCGTAGCCCTTGCCCCAGGCCAGGTAGCCCATCAGGCGTTCGGCTTCGCTCTGGCCCGGGCCGGCCTTCTTCCATCCGCCCGAAAGCGGTTTGGGCGACCAGCTGGGCATCCGCTTTCCGCTGGTGGCCCGTTCGACCAGGCCCAGGCAGACCTGGATCCATCCGACCACCTTCGTCGCGTTGGTCGTGCCCGAAAAGACGCGGAACTCGACCGTGTCCTTCGTCCCGCGGGCCAGGTTAGTGAGGTTCAAGGCGTGGTAGCGGTTGCGGTCGAGGTTCGGTTTGGCCAGCTTGTCGTTGCCGTATTTCCGGACGCCGCCGCAGAAGGTTCCGCGCTCGCGCTTCTTGCTGCCGGTGATCGCGTAAAGGCCCTTCTCGGCGTAGGCCGTGATCGTGACCAGTCGGGCCAGCGCCTCGCTGGGCCATTCCCGCCGCCATCCGACGTGGACATGCACCCCGCAGCTGTGGTTGACCCGGTGCCCCTTGGCCTCCAGCGCCCGGAGGACCTCGACCGCCTGGCGAAGGCCCTCTTCACCGCGAAGGACCGGGCTGACGATCTCGCAGCGGTGGCCCCCGTTGGCGTTGTCGATCGAGCCGTCCGACTCGGCCGTCCATCCGGTCGGTAGGTAGGGGACCTGGATTCCGCGCTTGTACGGTCCGATCCGCAGGCCGTCGTTTCGCACGGCCGTGTCGGGGGCAATCGTTTCGATCTCGATTCCGAAGGTCAAGTCTTTGGCGTCCATCGTGTGTTCCCTTTTTTAGGTGGTTATCAATCCCCTCGCAACAATGGACACCTTCGCTCATCTCGGAAAGTTAATCAAGTTAATTCCATATTTCGTAAGTCCAAACAGTGTCTAGACTTCGGGCTCGACATTTCGGCCCACAGCAATGGTGACTGCCGAGCCGTGGAATGTTTTCCAAAGCCCCCGGGCCCCTCCTTGGCTATAAAAAACCCCGGCGGGGAAGCCGGGGTCGGGCAGCCAGCCCAAAGGGCCCCGTCAGGCGTGGACGAACCGGCCCCGATCGGCTTTGCGGAAGCGGGACTGTTGGCCTTTGACGGCGATCTCCCGGATGATCGCGCTGTAGAGCGTCGCGTGGGGCGTCTTGCCGCCGGGCGATTTCCAATAGCCCTTCTCGGCGGCCGCCTCGATGATCTGCTTGGCGCTCATCGGCTGGTCCGATTCGGCCAGTACCCGGGCAGCCGCGTCGACGGCGCTTGCCCGTTTGGGCTTCGGTTCGGCCTTCGCGCGGCCCGCGCGCCGCTTGGTTTCGACGGGACCGTCGCTCGGCGCGGCCGCCTCGGAAACGGCCGCCTCTTCGCTCGGTGGCGTCTCGGTCGAGCGCGTCGCATCGGCCGTGCCCCGCAGACGCTGGGCCGACTTGATGCGGACCTTGCGGCCCGTGGCCAGGTTGGTGGCGTCCCAACCGCCGTGACGGTTGGTGCGGTCGATCCGGACCGACACAAGCTTGTCGGTGACCCGGGCCAGGTAGACTTCGCCGATTTGGATTTCATTCTTTTGCATCGCAGGGCTCCTCGAAAAAAAGAAAAACAGGGGTTAGTGCGCCTCGTCGCGGCCCGCTTCATAGGCCGCCAACAGGGCTTCTTTGAGAATCCAAACGCTCAGCTCGTGGAAATCGAGGCGGTCGGATTTCCGCGTGCGGAGTGTCGGGATGTCGAGGCGTGTCTTGGCAATGTCCTCGACGATCCTCTCGACGCGATGCTTCGCGTCGCACGCTTCGCCGGCCGCCTGGTATTTCGCGTAAAGATCGAACGTCTCAGGCGATTGCCTGGCACTCGCCCGCAACACGTCGGCCGCCCGGCGCCAAAGCGCGGCCGCCTGGGGCCACGCCCCGGCGCGCTGGGCCGCTTCGGCCTCCTCGGCGTAGTCGAAGTGCGTGATGAGGTTCTTGTCGATGCTCATCATGGCTCTCCTTCAGTCGTGGACCGGGACCGTCACGATGCGGCCATCCCGAACACAAAGGTACGCAAAGGGAATTCCCGAGGCTTCGAGTCGCTCGGCCTCGGCCTTCGCCACGCTCAGGTACGTTCCTCCCACCACGATCGCGTGGTTGTCGCGCGATACCGAAACTTGCGCGATGGCCTCCTGCGCGCTGGCGTGGCGGGTTCCGCGAATCGTGACGTCCGGTTTTCGCATGGCATGGCTCGTAGGGTTGGTGTGGAGGATTCAGGATCAGTACGCTACTTCCCACGCCCGCTTGGTGCCGTAGCAAAGCTGCTCGCCCTCGCAGAGGTAAACCACGTCCGGGGCATCGACGGCCTCGTCCGCAGCGTCTTCGTCCTCCTCCGACGCGTCGAGAATCTCCTCGCCCGAGGCGAGTCCGCAGATCGTGTTTTCAAACGGCCAGTTCTGCTGGGTCATCAGCCGCACCTCGGCGTCGCCGCCCAGGTCGTCCCGGTACTCTTCGAGGCGTCCGATCAGTTCGTCGATCGTCATCGTCGCGTTCCTTGTGGTTGGGGTTATCTTCTAAAAACGTGTTCGGCCAAGCCGGCCGCCAGAAAATCCACGATCGCCCGGGCCGTCTCGGTGGCCGGATGGACGTCCCAGCCCCGGTCGAAGTTGACCACCGTGGCCCCGTCGGCGATCCGCTGGAGCCAGAGCTTCGAGATGCGGCTCTCACCCAATTCGTACTCGGCGCACTCGGCATGTTCGGGGAAGACCAGGGCGTTAAACTTATGGCCCCCGATCGTGCCGATGACCCAAGCCCCGCCCCCGGAATCCCGACGGGTTGTCTTGGTGATCCGCAGGTCGTCGGCCATTTCGTGGCCCGTTGTGCGTTTTGGGTGGCGCGTCATCGTCGTGCTCCTGGTCTTGGGTGGTGGATGTTCGTTGGTACACTTACACAGGAGCCATGTTTTCACCCAAAGCTCAAGCGCGGTTTCGCGGAATTCGCATCGATTGGGCGGAATACTTTTTGGCCCAGGCGTAGCACCCAATGAGCACAAGTAACGCGGAAGGACGGCTCGACCCCCAGGCCTTACGGCTGGCCGACTTGGCCCGCGCGCTGTCGGCCATGGGCGTCCGGCCGGTCACCCTCGACATGCTCCAGGCCGACATCGACGCTGGCGCCCCGGCCAACCCGGACGGGACGCTGAGCCTCATCCGGTACGCCGCCTGGCTGGCTAAGGAGGCCGCGCGCCGTGGCGATTGACATCCGCAAACTACGACCCAGCGAGCTGTGCAAGCTGCTCAACTCGACGACCCTCGGCGAGGTCATTGGCGAGCGGCAGTTGCACCGGCATCGGATCCGCGCGGGATATCGCATCGGCGACGGCCGCCATGTGGATTTGTTTCGCTACGTGGCGTGGCTGGTCGAACTTCGGCATCAGCCACAGCGCCCCTCACGGGACGATTCGTACGAGGCGCTCAAGGAAAGGGCCCGGGCCCGCAACGCGGCCTTGTCGCTGGCCGGGCGCGACATCGGCGAGTTGCCCCCCGTCGAGAACCCCGAGCGCAAGGAGCGGGCCTCGCGGGACTTTCGCTTCTTCTGCGAGGCGTATTTCCCGGCCGCCTTTACGCTGTCTTGGTCGCCCGATCATTTGAAGGTCATCGCCAAGATCGAACGGGCCGTGCTGACCGGCGGACTGTTTGCCCATGCCATGCCGCGCGGCAGCGGCAAGACCACCCTGACCACGGTCGCCTGCGTCTGGGCCATTCTTTACGGGGCCTGCCCGTTTGTCTGCCTGATCGCGGCCGCCGCCGAGCGGGCCCGGTCGCTTCTGTCGAACATCAAAACCTGGTTCGAGACGAACGAAACGTTGCTGGCGGATTTTCCCGAGGTCGTCTTTCCCATCCGCAAGCTCGGCCGGATCACCAATCGGCAGCTTGGCCAGACCTACCGGGGCGAACCGACCCGCATTGAATGGAACGCCGACAAGATCGTCCTGCCCACCATTCCCGGCAGCGCGGCAAGCGGCGCCGTGATGTCCACCTCGGGCATGAAGGGGAGTGAGATCCGCGGCCAGAATCACGCCCTGGCCGATGGGACCATCCTTCGGCCCCGCCTGGCGATCATCGACGACCCGCAGACGACCGAGTCGGCCTGGTCGCTCACCCAGAGCCGCCAGCGGGAGGCGATCCTCGGCAGCGACATTTTGGGCATGGCCGGGCCGGGCGAGAAGATTGCCGCCATTTTGTGCTGCACGGTCATTCGACCGGGCGACATGGCCGACAATATCCTCGACCGCACGAAGCACCCGCAGTGGCAGGGCGAGCGGACGAAGATGATCTATGCGTTTCCAACGAACGAGAGCCTTTGGGCCCGGTACGCGGAGATTCGCGCCGAGAGCTTTCGTAACGAAGGCGATGGGCACGAGGCGACCGAGTTCTATTGCCAGAACCAGGAGGCCATGGATCTAGGCGCTACTGTCGCCTGGCCCGAGCGACACAACGAGGATGAACTTTCGGCCATCCAGCATGCCATGAACTTGAAATTCCGGGACGAGGCGGCTTTCTTCGCCGAGTACCAGAACGAGCCCATCCTTGAGGAGGTGGGCGACGGCGACCTGCTGACGGCCGACCAGGTCGCCGCCAAGGTCAATCGGCTCGGGCAAAGCGAGATGCCGATCGGCTGCAACTACTTGACGATGTTCATCGATGTGCAGCAGGCACTTCTATTCTACGTGGTGGCCGGTTGGGAAGACGATTTCACGGGCTGCGTGCTTGACTACGGCACCTATCCCGATCAGCGGCGGTCCTATTTCACCCTTCGCGACGCGCGGCATACCTTGACCCTCGCCGCGCCGGGAACCGGTCTGGAGGGGGCGATCTACGCGGGACTCGAATCGCTCACCGGCGATCTGTTGGGCCGGGAATGGCCGCGCGACGACGGCGCCGCCATGCGGATCGAGCGGTGCCTCGTTGACGCCAACTGGGGCAACTCGACCGACGTGGTGTACCAGTTCTGCCGGCAGAGCCCCCACTCGGCCATGCTCCTGCCCAGCCACGGCCGGTTCGTCGGCGCGTCGAGCATCCCTTTTCACGAATACAAGCGAAAACAGGGCGACCGGGTGGGGCACAACTGGCGGATCCCGAACGTCCAGGGCCGCCGGGCCGTGCGCCACGTGCTTTTTGACACGAATTATTGGAAGTCGTTCGTTCACGCTCGGCTCGGGGTGGCGATGGGGGACCGGGGATGTCTGTCGCTATTTGGAGATGACCCCGCGACGCACCGCCTCTTCGCCGAGCACGTCACGGCCGAGTATCGCGTCAAGACCCAGGGGCGCGGCCGCGCGGTCGACGAGTGGAAGCTGCGGCCCGAGGTGACCGAGAACCACTGGCTCGATTGCCTGGTCGGTTGTGCCGTAGCCGCGTCGATCCAGGGGGTCGTTCTGCCGGGGACGGACGTCAAGGCAGCGCCACGACGCGCGCGGATTCGACTTTCGGACCTTCAGCGTGGTCGAAAGTAGCGATGGAAAGCAGCGTTCCAAAGAAAACGGACGACGATCAGCGGGGCCTAGAGTGCCGCCACTGCGGTTGTCGGCATTTTCGGGTCATTCTCGCGCGGCCAGCGTTGGAAGGGCGTTTGATCCGGCGGTGGGAATGCCGGTATTGCGGGCGGCGGATGACGACGTGGGGACGGGCCGTTGGCTAGCCCGCAAATCTACTCTCGGCAAGCTTCTCGGCAATCGGAATTCTTTGACGGCAATTCAGAACTCTCCCGTCAGGGAAGTTGGCTGATGAGGAAGACGATTGCATAAGTACTGGAAAGCCAAGGTGCATCATTGGGCGGTGCCTAACCCGTGTCGTCGACTGACGCAGTTCCGGTGTGCGCCACCGAAGCGATTTAGGGAAGGGAGTCAATATGCATCGGTGTGTCGGACTGAAGCAGTTCAAGGCCATTCGATGGCGCACTCAGGACACGCGCTCCTGTGCGCCACGGGCCCGATAGACAACTATCCGCGGGGGACAACAACTAAGCACCTAACGATCGGCTCTGGAGGCGAGCCAAACAGCCCTCCCGTTGAGGAAACGACTCGCGTTTGAGCGTGTCTTGTTCGCATCCCATTTTCACGAGTTTTCGAGGCTTTGATTCCTGAGACGAGTTCTTAGGACTCGCTCAGCCGTATTTGCGAATGGAGCGGGCATCGAAAGGTCGCGTCCCGGCAATCGAACGTTTCTTGGCTCGGCCCATCCGGGATGGTGCAACATCGGTTGACCTCGCCATCGGAGACGGCATCTTGACCGGAATCGCGGCCCGCCAGCCCATCACAAGGCAACGAGGCCAGAATTAACAAGTTCGCCGCAAAATACTGGGAACCAGAAGCCTGCGTTGTTCGTCTACTACCCGGGTGCTAAGATTCCATCTTATGGAGGAATCAGGATGAAGAAGACAACCGCTTTCCTTACGGTAATCGCCTTCTTTGCGGCGTGTTCCGCTGTGTATGCGGAGTATATCACCGCCAACGAGGGACGGTGGCCGGAAAGCTGGCCCAAGGAATTGGAGCCACTGAGAGACCAAGCGACCACATGGGTGGGGCCAGAACCTCCCCGCATTCACTACCTGATTCCATTCACAAAACGGGCCGACTTCGAGTCGGCTTGGCCGCATCTGCTGAAGGTCAAAACCAAGGGGGCCCCCGTCATCCTGCTGCGGGCTCCAAAGACCGACTACATGGGACTGAAGCCGGCCGGCGTTCTGATTCACTCCCCTCCCGCCGGCACCGATACACGGACTCATCCCGAGAAGCCGATCGAGAACTGGGAGCAGTTCGGAGACGTGCGCGTACGCTGGATGTGGACCACCTATATCGAACTGGTGGTGGATGGGCGTATCGTCAACCTGAACCGTATCCCTCTGCCGGCAGATACCCCGATCATCGACCAAAGGTCGTTCGACAACAAGGATGACAAAGCGCCGGACCGCGGTCCCAAGATCACACCGCCGGCGGCGCCGTCGCAGAAGACCGCCGACCAACAGCCCGTCAAGAAGGCCCCAGCCGCCCCCAAAGCCGTGAAGCCCGGTTCGTCGAAGCGCGACGAGCCCGCGCGGCCGCAGACTTGGACCCTGAAGCTTAAGAAGGCGAATGGACAGAGTCGCAACGCCGGCTTTAGCTCCAGCAGCGCGGGGCTCGACCTCGGCTATCTCTACGGGGCCGCCTCCCGTCAGTCGCTCTATATCCGGGTTGCAAAGGACGGGAAGCCCATCGCCACCTCGCAAGGCGGCCGGACGAGCGACTTCGATCGCATCGTCAAGAAGGAGCCCAGATACCAGTGCGCTTGGCCGCTCCGCGGCGTGTTCCGATTGGGATCGCAAAAATACGCCTTCGCGCTCGACATGGTGTCCCCGCCCACCGAGAACCCCAAGACCGAAGAGAAGCCGAAGTCCGATCCGCTAACCGTCAAGCCCGGTGAAAGGCCTTCGAACTCCAAGCCGCCCGCACCCAAGCCGATGGCCTACAATCGGCTTCATTTCGACCTGAACCACAATGGCGACCTGACCGACGACAAGGCCATCGAAACAAAACTGTGGCCGTCCTATGTCGTCGAACGTTCCAAGGATGGCTCTGTCAGCGTGATCCAGGCCCCATTCGAAGTCCCGCAGATCGATCTGCAGATCGACGCGGACGGGACGAAGATGGATTATGCCTTCAGCCTGCTTGGCTACAGCAACACGTCGCGTGATGGCTGCAATGCCTGGATTTCGCTCTCCTCGGCCGCGTATCGCGAGGGCGAGATCACCTTGGAAGGGAAAAAGCATCGCGTGGCCTTGATCGACTTCAACAGCAACGGCCGGTTCGACGACGAGACAACGCTCTCGCCCGGGCCATCCCCTGACCGGGAGATTCACCAGCGGTATGGCGACGTGCTCTTCCTCGATCCGGAGAAATTCCCCCCCGCCACCGCCTCGCTCCACGACTGGGCCAGCAACCGCGTGCAACATCCGGTCGGTAAGTTCCTTAGCATCGACGGGCGGTTGTACGACATGCAAGTCTCGCCGTCGGGGGACAAGCTGACGCTTATGCCTTCCTCGGCGCCCGCCGGCAACGTGACCAATCCCAACGGCAGCTTCTCCGCGCTGGTCTACGGCGACAAGGGTTGGCTGAAGATCAGCGCCACCGACGACGCCCCGGCCGTGTTGCCCGAAGGCCAATGGAAGCTCTATGGCTACACCCTCGAGTGCGCCGAACAACTCGAACCTCTACCGCCTGACGAAGACGACGAGCCCCCGCAGCAGACGCCCGGCAAGCAACCGTCGTCGATCCACGGGGCCGAGGCGAAGCCCGACGCCCAAAAGACCAATCCGCCACCGTCGATCGGGCCCATGTGGACGCTCACCGCTCAAGCGATGATCGACTACAAGCCAGTGACCGTTCGTAGCGGACAGACCGTGGTAATGCCTTTCGGACCCCCTTACACGCCCACCGTCTCGGGCAGTAATCTCGAAAACAGCAAGGACGGCAAACGGTTGTCCCTGGGCGTGCGTCTGGTCGGCTCGGTCGGCGAGGTTTGCACCAGCACCACCGTCGACGGTCGCCGCGCCCCACGGCCCAGGTTCACGATTACCGATCCGAAAGGGAAGATCGTCCAAGAGGGCCGTTTCGAGTATGGCTGAGGATACGCGTGCCGGTACTCGTGGCGAGTGCCATCCGGGGCGGGAAACGAATATCACGTCCGCGTCAAGATGACGGCGGGTCCATTCGAGATCAAACAAGAAAACGATAGCGTCATCCGCCCCACGTCAACGGGCGGTTAGGCCGTGACAGCGCGATACCGTCGCCAATGGCCGGCCTATTCTGGCTATCAGGCCAGGCTTCTAGCTCGCAGCGGTCACAGCGGATCGCTGGAGTTCCCGAGAACGTGTGGCCGAAATGAGACGTGTTGGAAAAGGACCCTTAAATGACACGGCCAATTGAGGGGTGACAAACCTTGCCTGTATAAGAAACCCGGTGTTCGCTGGGAGGTGCGAGGGACTTTCTGTCTCTAGGCCAGTAAACACCACATCGACGGCCACACGTTGGCTCTTCCGTGTCTAAATGCATAACGAATTCTGCCCAACGGCGAATTCCCTCCTCTCCACTGCATTTCTTCGGCTACAACAGAACACTGACAACCAGATCCGGCGGCGCCGGCGGCTGATCCCCGTCGTGGAGCGGCCGATCGGGCATTGACGACGCGAACGCGCATGGCGAGCCGGACGCCGGGCCGCTAATCACGGTCGGGCGTCTGAAGCCGCGCCGCCACCTGGGCAGCCACTGCGAATGCCCGGTCGATGTCGAAGGTGGCAATATCCTGCGCGCGGAGCACCGGCGCGAGTTCACTGTCAACCTGCCTCCGGAGTGTCTGAAGCTTTTCGCCAGACATATCAACGATTTCGTTTCCAGGCACGGCCAGTTTTTGGCGCACCGTCTCGATCAAGTCGCGATCTCCCGGTGAGAACCGTCCCAATCGCACGCCATGGTCCAAGTCGAAAAAGTCCCGA
>DOEZ01000455.1 GCA_003532715.1 Planctomycetaceae bacterium | reverse complement strand
GAATGGATGCGACCGGCGGGGTGGGTTTGCACCGCTCTTGGCTCGCTGGCTTTCGTCGCAACTTTCGCCGTCAACATGCAGGCGGACAAGGGCGACTTCCTCGCTTCGGTCTTCGCGCGCATCCTGAATCCCCTTTTCTTCATCGGCGTACCCCTCGGCCTCGACCGACGCGGTGGTCCGCGCCGCCGGCCCCGTCGCCGAATACCTGGGCCAAACGGCCCTCTTCCAACGCCTTTTCAACGAGCCAATCCTGATGTGGATGCCCTATCGAATCGAACTGAAGTGACGCAGGCGCCGCGAGGATGGACCGATTCGGCGATCCGACGATTCAGCACGCCGACGATTCAGCACGCCGAAGATTCGGCACGCCGACGATTCGGAAAAAGGGGAATGGGGAGAAAAGGGAAAACGCTTGTGGCTCTTGCGGTACGTCTCGGTGTACCGCAGAGCTCCCTCTTTGGATGCATAAACCGAGCAAGTCGCGGAAGCCGCCCATGGCTGCGTTTCGGTTTCAAGACCGAGTCGGCCAACCGGTGAAACACAAAAAACTCTTGCGTTCGATCGGGAAAGGAGTATGCTCAAGGTCGTCTGGCCGTTGTCCGCGCGCTTGGTGTGGACGGCGGCCGCTCTTCTGCGCGGTATTCAAGGTTCTGTTCCTGATCCCGAAAGGGACCGCCATTCTGAAAGGAGAGTCGATCATGAGATTCCGAGCAATGGTTGTGTGTCTGTTTGTCGTCACGAGCGTCGCCGCGGCGGCAACGTGTTGGGCCGACGACGTCTTCCCGCCCGACTGGCGAGGCAGCTATGGCACGGTTACCGCCGGGTGGGACTACTGGGGTCAACCGGGTCCGGGCCCCGGCAGCGCGTCCCTCTTCGAACAATCGGTGCAAGCCAATCCGGGCTTTGGCGGCGCGTTGGGCGTCGTCGCCTATGCCCATTGGAACAGTTCGGTCATGGTCTTCGATGTGATCAACGGGCGACAGAGCGTACTGGAGGTCAACTCAGGCGGCGGCTTGGGACCGGTTGGCTTCGGGATAAAGAACTATGCTTTCCCCAATCCCGAAAAGTTGATCCGCGTTCAAGTCACCTCGCTGGGCCCCGGCGTGATGGATTTCTACGTGGGCGTCGGAGATACCGATCCGGGCGATCCGCCTTGGTCGCCCATCTGGCCGCTGACAAAGATCGACGCCATCGTCGCCGATGCCTACCAGCACGACGACGGCTGGGTGACACGGGCCTACGACATGAGGCTTGAGCCAAATCCCCGTTGGGAGAACATTTATTTCGACTGGGGTTATACGGTGCCCTTCGATTCCGTCTTCATCGACCAAGTCGTGATCGACACATGGTGCGTCCCCGAGCCTTCGTCGCTGGCCCTGCTGACCATCGGAATCGTCGGTCTGTTGATCGGCCGGCGGAAGTGGCGTCACTGATCCTCTCGTATTAAATGACGAAAAGTCGGCCAACGAAATCGCGATTTTCCGACACACGACGGCGATCAATTGCCTGATCGACAGTTCCGTCTTGGCGCTCTTCGCGTGTCTTGGCGGTGGAGATGAGCCTTCCGCCCCCTCGCCGGCAGTGTGTGTTTGCGTGGCGAGTGTTCCTCCACCGCAAAAGAAGACAGGGCTTACGACACATGGCCGCAAGCCCTTGTCGTCGAAGAAGATGCGAGAGACAGGAGTCGAACCTGCACGGGTTACCCCACTGGATCCTAAGTCCAGCGNNGTCTGCCAATTCCGCCACTCTCGCAAAGGTCGTATTACGCGGGTTCGCGTCGAGGTTCCCGTCGCCAACCCGACCAGCCGTCACCACGTCATTGCCAGCGTTGTCGAGTACCCTTCCCCGTGATCTTAGCAAATACTCGGGCTACTGCACACCACCCCCGATGCCAACCGCGATGCCCGACGTAATTCAACCCTTCTGGCCGGAGGTCACCGTCGTACAGAGGGGATCGGCCGCACCCTGGCCATCCAATCCTGCCGACGTCTTACTTGACCGCGAGCCTCGCCCCAAATAGCATCAAAGTATGTGAACAAAGCGTCTGCCAGCCACATCTGCCGGTCACGCCTGCCACTCACTCCTGCGGGTCATGGGCCTGCGGGTCACGCCCGCCGATCGCAGTCAGAGCCGTCTAAGATCTCAGGCTTCGATTATCCAATTCCGAAGGAGGTTACGCCATGCCTAAGACTCTTGTCATCTTGGACCGCCACATCGCCGAAACCACCGATCGCGGTTCGGCGGCGACAAAGGGAGCCATTCGCTCGTCTCGCATCGCGCGAGGAAGTAAACGGCCCTTGCTGCCTCTTGGTTCCCGGCTCGTAATGCTCATTCTGTTCGGGCTTCTCGCCGGCTCCTTGACATCCGCATGGGGTAACGATACAGGCGACGAATCCGCTCAGGAAGCTCCGTCGCCAAGCGTTGCGACCCAAGTCGCACCCGCGGAAGACACGCCCGGCGTCGTCCTCCGGCGAGCGATCGACGGCAACGAGTATACGGTATACATTCCGAAGGTCGAACCGGTGGGGATATTGGTCATCGTGCATGGCACGCCTCGACCGGACGATGTCATCATTGAGCTGTCCGAGCGGTTCCTTCGACGCTGGACGGCGTTCGCGGAAGTGAATCGACTGATTGCGATTTCGCCCGCGTTCGCGGTGAGCGATTTTGGCGGACGGAGCGACGGCCTTCCCTTCGGCGGCTATCGAGGACTGGTTGGCCGGACCATTCGGGCCGACGAATTGCTCCATCGCATCATCGATCGCCATTCGGACCGCATCGCGGACTTCGACGGGAAATTCTATTTGTACGGGTTTTCGGCGGGAGGGCAATTCACGTCTCGCTACATTGTCACACACCCCGAACGGATCAAAGCCGCGATCGTCTGCGCCGCCGGCGCTTTTGCGTTCCCCCATCCCAACCGGCGATGGCCCAATGGAATGAGGCCCGCAACGGCGACCATCACCGCGAACGGATCGCGCGTTCGGGTCACGCCGAACGCCGACGGATGGCTCGAAGCCGCGACGCTCCCCGTGACGGTCCTCGTTGGCGCGAAGGACGATGAGTTGCAGGGTTCGCGCTACGGCAAGCTGACTCGCGTTGACTTGGCGAAGCGATGGGTCGACGAGATGAACCGGCTTGCCGAAGAGTCGGGACGCCGCGGAAAGGTTACGTTTGACCTGGTCGACGGAGTGGGACACGCCTCGGCCCCGTTGACTCCGAGGACGCAGGAGGCATTTCGAAAGATGGGATTGCGATTGCCCGCCGACGAGATCGGCGACCAGTGAGGGGGAAATGGCCGCAAAGGAACTGGATTCTGGTCGTCCGGCCGGTCGGCGGCGGTTTGTCCTTCGGTTCGTCCTCGGAACCGTTGTCCTTGTCGTCGGCGGCCTGGCGGTTTGCTTTTACTTCTTGGTTCGCGACGCCCGCGATGCCGCGCTCAGGTGTCGCTCGATGTGCCCTTTGAACCAGCTTCAATTGGCGTTGCAGAACTATCATCATGTCCACGGCTGCTTTCCGCCGGCCTACATCGCGGATGAAAACGGCCGGCCCATGCATAGCTGGCGGGTTCTCATCCTGCCGTTCATCGAAGACGGGGGACTCTACGCGGCATACCGCTTCGACGAACCGTGGGACGGGCCGAACAACCGGCAACTCGCCGATCGGATGCCGGCCATTTTTCACATCGACAGCGAGCCGCCGTCGACCCGCATGACCAATGTCGTCGCGATCGTCGGCCCGGGGACGGCCTTTCCCGGTCCGACGTCGACCCGCCTGGAGGACTTCGCGGATGGGCCGGGTCAGACCATTCTGCTCACCGAGATTGCCAATTCGGACATCGCTTGGCTCGAACCGCGCGACCTGCACGTCGACACGATGAGCTTTCGGATCAATGATTCGTCGAAACCGTCGATCTCCTGTTCGCGACACCAGGGGCCCCACGTCGTTTTTGCCGACCGCATTCATGCATACCAACTCGGCCCGGCGCTTCGGCCGGAGACGTTGAGAGCGTTGACGACGGTCGCGGGCGGAGAGCAGATGTTCATAGGTGAGGTTCTAGACGTCGGGTTCGCCGCGAGTCTCAACGGCGCCGCCGCGCTGGCCAGCCTCGACGACGGCCCGGCAACGGACGAAAGGATCGAGAAGTTGAACCTCGACAACCTTCGATCGCTGTGGCTCAGCCGGTCGGACGTTACCGATACCGCGTTGGAACGCCTCGCGACGGCCCGCTTGCTGTCGAGGCTGTGTCTGCGAGGCACGCCTGTCACCGACGAGGGGGTGCGGAGGCTTCAGCATGCCTTGCCGGATTGCAGGATCGAGCGTTAGCCTGGACGATTCACCATGCTGGTAAATAGCTCGCCCTGTGCGAAACACTAGCCCGAAGCGCCAGCGAGGGTTGTGAAACAACTCATCCCATAGGCATGAAGTTAGGGGAAAAACTACGCAACACTGAGAGCCCAGAACGAAAGAGGAACGCTAATCTGCGCTGACAAGCACTAATCTTGATAATCAGCGAGGATCAGCGCGGATCAGTGTTTCCATCTCCCTCTTCATTTCAAGGGCGCCGTGGCGTCGTTGCGTCTTTGCGTTAAGAAACCCCGGCGACAAGGACGGCCAAGCCGTCCATGCCACCCTTGTTGCGCGCCAGATGGCTATGAACGTGCAAGCTGGGGCCAGCGTGGCGTACGGCGTTTTGGACTGCGGCGATTTATCGCCGCTTTTCTTCCTTGCTATGAGTTCGCCCGTTCGCTCAACGAGCGCCCAAGAGGAGTATCACACCGAATTCGAAAGCGGCAATGAATTGCCGCACTCCAA
>DOEZ01000452.1 GCA_003532715.1 Planctomycetaceae bacterium | reverse complement strand
GCTGCCGTCGCCCGGGTCCCATTGGAACGTATCGTTTCCGGTTCCGAGGAGCACGACGTCGTTGCCCTGATTGCCGTCGACGAAATCGTCGTTGTCTCCGCCGAGAAGCACGTCATTGCCATTGCCGCCGAGCAGAGTGTCGTTTCCGGCTCCGCCGTCGACGGTAATCTGAATGAGAGCGGCCAGATTGCCGGTGGCGGAGAAGGCGTCGTTGCCGCCGTTGGCATTGACGACAAGATTTTCGCTCGTGCCGATATCAAGGGAGAAGGGAGCGGGATCCGTGCGATCGAACCGCACGCGCGAACCGTTTGCCGTGACGGTGAACACTTCAGCGCCGTTGCCGCCATTGACTTCGATGGTGTCGATGCCGTCGCCGCCCTCATTGAGGTCGGTATCGTCGCCGGGGTTCCAGACGAGCCGATCGTTACCGGCCTCGCCGAAGATCTTATCGTTGCCGTCGCCGCCCACCAGGAGATCGTCTCCGACGCCGCCGAAAAGAAGGTCGGCGCCGCCTCGGCCGAACAGCGTGTCGTTGCCGGCTTGGCCGAAGAGAAGGTCGGCAGCGGACCCGCCGATGAGCGTATCGTTGCCCAGACCACCGTACAGGTTGGCGCGGGGAAGGGCCCCGTTGGTTTCATCGAGCGCGATCGTATCGTTTCCGCTCAACCCGAAACCCTGGATCAGTGTCGTGTTGGCGACAGTAGGTATCCCTCCGACGATGTTCACCGCACCGCCGTTGACGGCGATGTTGCCGGCCAAATTGCGGCTAATCACGATGTTGTTGTCGAGGCTGTCGCCAAATACGGTAAGGATACCGGACGCCGCCGAAAAGGTCGCGGTGATCGACAGCATTCGCCTCGCCTCCAACGGCTCGACAACGGGGACGAAGGTTCTGGCCCGCTTTGGCCGCGACAACGAACCGCGGTCGCTGTGTCTCTTCATCAGTTTGTAGAGATTTCGCATTGGAACTGTTCCGTTGACTCTGATTGTAATCGTCTTCACTCGACCACCCAGCCGTGAATTATATCTGGTGGGCAAGAGGGGACCGCCAAGGGGGAACGCGGCCTTCACCCACGAATGGGCCGTCAAGTTGTCGCGCCCATGGGCGCCGCCTTGTCGAGCCGCCCAATTTCGTCGTTTCAGCGAACTCTCACTTCGCGAATGTATGTCTTTGACCAGGCAAAAACCAGAATCGGTGTTAATGCGAGTTCAAGGGGTTTCCACTTCCCTCCCATTTCAGCTCAGTGCGACCACCTACCGGAAGTTTAAGACGCCCAGAACTCTATTCGTTGCAACCGCCTGCTACAACGCCTTTCTGGTGCTCGGAGACTGCGTCGCGGAAGAAGTGACGCGTGACACGCATGGAGCGAATTGCCAGTTGCGGACTGGCTTAAGAATAGGCGGGTCGGCTTCAGAAACGGGCGACCGGTATCGCTCGGCACGGCTGGAGTCGCGGCACGTTGGGCTTTATTGCCGTGGCGGTCCAAAGCCGGATGGCAACCGGCGGGCCGCGTCATTCAGACCCGTCATTCAGCCCCATCACGAGACGCCGCCTCACAAGAACACGGCGCGGCAGTGCGACAGCCCGCCGCCATGACCAGCTACATGGAAAGAAGAGTCGTAGCTCAACGCAGTTCAAGCGGATGTTTCATGATCAGGTTTCCTTGCTTGTATCAGTTTCGTTGCGATGGTTCACGGGCCGCTTGCCGGGCGGTAGGAGCCCCATTTGACCGGTTCGCCGAACATCTCGACCATCGTTCGTCGCGTGATGGGCAACTCCACGTAGGGGCCTTCCTTCGACGCACTAAAGCCGATAGGTACTGCGTCGGTGCTCTCTAGTGTGGCGCAGAACAGGACTCCTTGACGATATATAAACGTCCATTTGTCTGGTCCATTTGCATAACAGTCCCCGACACCAGGGGGCGCGTCGTCTCGGACAAAATACTTCGACACTTCGTGCTCGGGAAGATCTTGGAGTAGGTACCGCTCGCCATGGGGAAGTTCAACGTAGACCGACGCTAACTTATCGTATACGACACCGCGATCCGTTATCAACTGGGTGAGCTTCTCGTTGTCTGGGTTGTCAGGAGGTCTGACACAATTTGATGTCAAATGGAAGTCTGTGTACTCAGCGACGCGAAGGCCACCGGTATAAGACATGTCGCACCCTGTTCCGCTCAAGGAAAGTAGTGAAGTAATGGCGAATATGACAACACAGTGGTGCCCAGGCGAACAGACCAGGCAGGGATGAGTGCGAGTGAATCCCACTACGTTTCTCCTTCCGCCGTATCAAACGATTTGGTTGAAGAAATGCACATTCAAGATTGCATAGGTGTTTCGAGTTGTTCGGCACCACGATCCAACGTGGCACGCCAACCGCCCTTCGGATGCGCCAGGAGGCCGTAAAGGTACAGCATGAAATCCGGGCTGACTCCGCCATGCGTATCCCAAAGCCCTTTCTCGACCCAGTCAAGATCGCGGACAATCCAGTCTTTGCTTGTCTGAAAGCGGATTTCGTCAGCCAACTCGCGATGGTCACGCTTCAGAGCATACTTGATGACGTTGAGCCGCCGGACCATGGCGGCGTTGTAAAACTCCTCGCCGTTCTGGGCGCCGACGGGGCCGGGTCGCCAATCACTGAAGTTCCAACTGCCCGCCATCGCGCGATACTGGTCTGGCGAGAGAGGTTTCCAATAGCGTTGAGCGTCGACCCAATCGTTGTACTGTGGCCCAGTCTCGTCTCCCGCACCAAACACCGCCATCATGGCCGTATAGGTCGAATTGTACGCCGCCTCCAGTTCCTTATCAAGCGGTTTGTCGGGGAAGAACTGGGCGTTGCCCAGCGAGACGGCGCCTTCGATCATGGTGGTTAGACACAACGCCTGGATCTTCTGGTTGTTGCCGAAATGGCCGCCGATGTCGCTGTGTACGCCCGGCGAGCCGACGCTCGTCACGTTGTTCGGCTCTTCGCCCGAGGCGTCGACCAGCTTGGTGGCCGGGAACCAGGTGCGAGTCTCGTTCATGGCATGGATGACCATGGCCCGATCGCAGAATCCCCGAGTCACGGGATTGCGATGGATGTAATCGATCGAAGCCAGCATGACCGAAACGGTGGACAGATTCCGATCCTAGCCCGGCCCTTTCTCCCAAAACCGAAACACCTCGCGGCCACGTTCCGCCTTGGTTCGACCTGCAAGCTGAAGGCAGGCAACAACGTCTAGTCTGGTGCAGACCTATCAGGCAAGGCCAAGCAGGGATGGGCAAGCCATCCATGAACACGGGGAGGAGGGCCGAACGGGAATCGACGTGACAACTAGTGCAAGGTCGGCAAGGACGGGCGAGGCGTCTATGGCACGTGGCGTTCCCTCGCTTGCGCTTCGGGCTAGTGTGGGGATGGGCAAGCCGTTCATGGCACACGGCGCGACTCACGGGCGGATCGACTTGCGTACCCGTGCGAAGAATCGCCTGCCCAACCCTTTCTCGCCCGGGCTTTGCGTCAACGCCAGGACGACGAGTTCGTTGTTCGGATCGACCCAGGCGGCCGTTCCGTCCGAACCGCTGTGCGAAAAGACGCCGTCGGCGAAGATTCGCCATCCGAAGCCGTAGAAACTGCCGACGTTTTCCTGCTCGTCCGACGCATCGGGCAACGCCGCATGGCGCGACAACATGCGGCCGATGGTCGCCTGGTCGAGTATGCGCTTGCCGCCGTACACGCCGCCGTTCAGGTACATCTGGCAGAATGCGGCGTAGTCCTCGGCCGTCGATATCATGCCGCCCGAAGCCCGGACGAACGGATACTGCGGCCGGTCGCCCGGCTTCCAGCCGACCGTCCATTTGCCGTCGCGCCGGTAGTAGACAACGCACATTCGGTCCAACTTGCCGTCGAGCTTCTCGGCAACCTCGATGTGGTACGTGTCGTTCATGCCCAGGGGTTCGTAGACACGTTGTTTGAGAAAGACCTCGAGCGGCTTCCCGGAGACAACCTCGACAATCGCCCCCAGCGTATTGTAGCCGGCGTTGCTGTAACTGTACGAACCGCCGACCGGCTCGGCCGGCCCGACCTTGCCGAAACGGTCGACTTCGAGTCGCAGGTTCGGCGCGTCGGGGTGCTCCGGCGACTTGGGCGTCAGCGGCCTGAAGAAGATCGGCTCGATCCGCAGCCCGCTGGTGTGCGACAGGAGGTGGCCGATTTCGATCGAACCGGCGCGCGGGTTGTCGAACGCGGCAAGATGCTTTGCCACGCGGTCGCCCCAATCGAGCTTCTTTTCTTCCACCAAAATCCCGATCGCGGTGGCCACGACCGGCTTGGTGTTCGAGGCCATGCGGAACATGGCGTCCTTTGGCATGGGAATGCCGCGGTCCTTGTCGCGCCAGCCGAGCGACTCGTGAAGGACGATCTTGCCGTTTCGGGCCACCAGCAACACCGCACCCCGCACGGCGTCCCGTTCGACCGCCTCGCGATAGATATCGACCGCCAAGTCGAGGACCGATTGATCCATGCCAACTTCGGCGGCCGTGCCCGGCGCGAGCACGACGTCATTGGCCTCGGCGGCAAGAACATTGCAGAAAAGGACGACAAATAGCAGCGGCAGGTGTTTTGTCATGACGTTACGCTCTTGGGTCGATGCTCCATCGGACTGAAGTGTTACGATTCCGACAGCCTTTGCCCGAGATTAAGTCTACCAGAACACCTAACGCCCAGAAAGCCAACGGGCAACGAAGCGGGAATCAGATAGCGGGTAGCAGGCAGCACCGATAGCTCGTCTGTCTGAGTTACCCGGTTACCGCAAGGATGGGCAAGCCATCCATGGCACACAGGGAGGAGGGCCGAATGGGAATCGACGTGCAAGCTGGTGCGAACCTACAAGGCAAGGCCGGCAAGGACGGGCAAGCCGTCCATGGCACACGGGGAGAGGGTTGCAGGCTGGCACGGAGCCCTCTTGGGCCTTCGGCCCCCCGATAGCAGAGCTATCGGGGCTACCCGCGCGCGAACCATTTGGGGTCGGGACGTTATGAACTTCAAAAAGCTCGAACAGGAGAAACCATGATTCGCAAGACCGCCACCCCACACACCGGCCGCCGGCGCGTCGCGCGGCGCGACTTTTTGAAGACCACGACCGCGGCGGTTGCCTTGCCTTGGTTGGTTCCGTCGAGCGTATTCGGCGCGGCCGCGCCGAGCAGTCGCATTCACGTCGGCGTCATCGGCACGGGCTGCCAAGCGACGATCGACCTGCCGGCGTTTCTCAACCAGCCCGACGTCCAGGTGGTTGCCGTATGCGACGTCAACACGGGCAGCCATGGGTATCGCAGTCCGGAGCAGTTTTTGGGCCGCGAGCCGGCTCGAAAACAGGTCGATAAGTTCTACGCCGACAAGGCCGGCGCGGGCCAATACCGTGGTTGCGACGCCTACAACGATTTTCGAGAAGTCCTCGGACGCGACGACATCAACGCCGTCGCCCTGATCGTGCCCGACCATTGGCACGCCCCCATGACCGTCATGGCCGCGGCGGCGGGCAAGGACATATACTGCGAAAAGCCGCTTTCCTTGACGATTCGCCACGGCCGCGCCATGGTCGAGGCGGTCCGCAAGCATGGGCGAATCTTGCAGACGGGCAGCCATTTTCGATCGAGCCCGGCCTGCCGCCGCGCTTGCGAACTGGTCCGCAACGGCCGCATCGGCAAGCTCCAGCGGATGGTGACGTCCGTGGTCGAAAACAACGCCGTGAGCCCCGGGCCGGGTTGGCAGCCGATGCCGGTGCCCGACGGATTCGATTACCCGCTCTGGCTCGGTCCCGCGCCCGACGCGCCGTATCACGAGGATCGCTGCTTCTATCGTTTCCGCTTCATTCTCGAGTATTCGGGCGGACAGACGACGAATTTCGGCGCGCACGCCAACGACACGGCCCAGTGGGGCGGCGGTTACGATGATACGTTGCCGGTCGAATACGACGACCTTGGCTCCGAATGGCCCGAGCCGGGAAGCCTCTTCACCACGCCGACGAAGATCGCATTTCGGGCCGTGTACGCCGACGGGGTGGAACTGATCTGCAAGACGACGCGGCCGTACCAGGGCTGCCGATTCGAGGGAACGGAGGGCTGGGTTCATTTCGACGGCAATCGACTGCGAACCAACCCCGAATCGCTCAAGGATTCGGTCATCGGTCCCGACGAAATCCACCTGCCCGTCAGCAATCCAAATCGACGCGAAGATCGCCGGCCGCTGTATCTGCCCGACCACGTTCGGAATTTCCTGGACGCGGTCAAGAGCCGCCAGGACCCGGTCGAGCCGGTCGAGGTGGGCCACCGAACGGCCTCGCTTTGCCACCTGGGCAATATCGCGATGAAGCTCAAGCGGAAGATCCGATTCGACCCAGAAGCCGAACGAATCCTGGGCGACGAGGAAGCCGATGCAATGCTCGACCGGCCGATTCGCGCCCCGTGGCGCGTGTAGGGCTGTTTGCAGATATCCCGAAGGGATTACGGAAGATAGCCCAGGGTTGCCGCGCAGCGGCTACCCTTTCGTGGAACGCGTGTCAATTACAGCCCTGCAAGGGTTGCGGACGAGCCGGCCGTGCGGTGGCTACCCATGCCAGCCATGAACTCAGCCGAGACGCTCCTTCTTAGGCTCATAGGCGATTCGGCCCGGCGTCTTTGCGTTGAGTTGATCCCGCCGAACATTCTTGGTGCGTCGCGACGCACTCTACGGCTGGAGTCGTTCGATCATGTATTCGCGCATTCGGCTGTAGAATGGGGCTGGACAAATGCCGTCGATCGCCGCTTTTTCGAGTGCCGGAAGCGCGGGACGCGCGTCGTCGCCCATGCGATAGAGCACGTTGAGCGCGCGAAGCCGGGCGAACGGCGTCGGATCCTGGAGCGTCGCGGTCAACGTGGTCAGCGCCTCGTCGACTCGGCCCAGTTTATACAGACCTTCGGCCGCGGCCACTCGCACAAGCGGCGAATCGTCGGCCAAGCATTTTCTTAGCGCCGGCTCCGCCTCCGACGCCTCGCGGCCCAGCGCCGTCAGGCCCATCGCCGCCCACCACCGGACGGCCGGCTCCTTGTCGTCGAGCAGCGCGACCAACTCGGGGATTTGGGCCGGGTCGCGACTGCCGATCATCTCGGCCACCGGCAGGATTCGTTCGAGCGGATAGAGCGTCTCGCTCTGGCCCACGTCGTACGGTGTCCTGCCTCGGGCGCGCCGGTGCATCTCGTATTCGCCGAGCAACCCCAGGTCGCGTGTGCGAAGCTGCCAATCGTGCAACTCGTCGCGCATCCGCCGCAAGACATCGGCGTGTTCCGGCCGGCCGGCCAAATTGTCGACCATGTGCGGATCGGCCTCCAGGTCGTAGAGTTCCTCGGCCGGCCGCGCGTGGAAGCAGCGATCTTGAATCGGGTCGAGCTTTCCCTCTTCGTGCAGACGGACCAGCGCCTGTGCCGACGGCAGCTTCAACACGTAGCTGTCGAACGGCGCGTATGAGAGATGGGGCATGAAGTTGCGTTGATAATGGTATTTCGCGTCGCGCACGGCGCGGACCGTGTCGTACCACTCGATCATTCGGTCGCGGGTGGCGAACGCATAACGCCGAGGCGGCGCTTCGCGGCTCCCCAAAAAGGCATTTCCCTGCATGTGTCCCGGTATATCGACGCCGGCCAGCGAAAGGACTGTCGGGGCGAAATCAACAAAGCTCACCAACCGATCGCTCGTCGTGCCGGGCCGGCTCGGCGCGAGATGGCGGTATTCCTCGGGAAACCGGATGATCAGCGGCACGCGAAGCCCGGCGTTGGAGAGCGACTTCTTGCACAAGGGCATCCCCGCGCCGTGGTCGGAGTAGAAAAAGACGATCGTGTCGTCGGCGACGCCAGCCGCTTCGAGTTCCGCGAGCCGCTGGCCGACCCAACGGTCCAGCGCCGAGATGTTGTCGTGGTAATTGGCCCAATCGCGCCGCACCGCGGGCACGTCGGGGTGGAACGGCGGCACGGGGGCCTTGTCGGGATCGTGCAGCTCGTCGGCGCCGAGCGTGGCGGCATGCTTGCGGTGGTTCTCTTCCCAGATTTGGCTTTCGTGCGTCCCCATGTAGTTGAACACGGCGAAGAACGGCTGGCCCGGCTTCCGGTTTCGCCAGTGGGCTTTCTTCGAACACTCGTCCCACGCGCCGCGCGGCGGCGCGAAGTTGTAATCGGTCTTGCTGTTGTTCGTGCAGTAGTAGCCCGACTCGCGAAGGACCTGGCTGAATGTGGGAATTCGCTTGGGTAGGCGGATTTCGCTTCGCATGTCTTGCGAACCGAGCGTCGTGCCGTACATGCCCGTGATCAGGCACGTCCGACTGATCGCGCAGACGCCCGCGACGGCCAATGCCTCGGTGTATCGAATGCCTTCGGACGCCAGCGTGTCGATCCGCGGGGTGAGGGCATAGTCGTCGCCATAGCATCCGAGGTTCGGGCTGATGTCCTCGGTCGTGAGCCACACGATGTTCGGCCGCTCGGCTGTTGGTTCCGCCATACACGGCCGTGCAACGAGCACGAGAAGAATGAAAAAGGCCGGCAAGACACGAACAAGAACACGCACCGTTCGTCGCACAACGGAGCATGGGGATAGCGGCCGCGGGAAACAAACAGTATTCATGGCGCGCTCTTGGTTGAAAAACGACTCCGAAAGCCCACGGTTCTTGCTCCACCAGGGAGCGTAGTCTCATTGTACCCGATGGCAAAGCTCGCGACAACGCTCGCGTTCGGGTCCTCGCGCGGCCCCCTCGCGGCGTTCTATTCGGTCTTCTTCCCCGCGGCCGTCCGGCGGCCTCGGGTGCAAAGATCGTAGAGTACCGGCACGAGGATCAGGGTGAGCACGCCCGAAACGAGAATGCCGCCGGCCGAGGCGATGCCGACGCCGTTGCGGATTTCGGCCCCGATGCCGCGACCCAGCGCCAGCGGCAACATGCCGAGTACGGCCGCCAGTGTGATCATGACGATCGGCCGGAACCGTTCGCACGAGGCCGTGATCATGGCCTTGTGTCGCGGAATCCCCTCGGCGACGTGCATGTTGAACTGGTCGACGATCAGAATCGCGTTGTTAACGACGATGCCGATCATCATCACGATGCCCATGAGCACGAAGATGCCGAAACTCTCGCCGGCCAGCGCCAGGGCCCACGTCGCGCCGATCATCGCCAGCGGGATCGTTACCAGAATCAAGACCGGCTGGCGGAACGATTCGAGAATAGCGGCCAGGCTCAGGACGACCAACACGATCGAGATGACGCCCGCCTCGGCCAAGCCGCCTTGTCCCTCGGACATCATCTCGTACATGCCGGCGAACCGATAGTCGTAGCCGGGCGGCAGGCCGGCGCGCTGGTCGATGGCCGCGCTGAGTTCGCTCACCGCCTTGCCCAGCGGCAAGGTCGGGGCCAATTGGGCCATGAGCTTCGAGATGCGCCGCTTGTCCTTGCGCGTGATCTGGATGGGCATTTCGCCCTCGGTCACGTCGCCCAGGTTCGCCAATAACAGCGGTTGGCCGTCGATTCCCGGGAAAAGGAACTCGTCGACCTGGTCCTTTCCCTCTTCCTCGGCGAATTTGACGACAACATCGTAGTTGCGGGCGTTCTCCTTGTAGGTTCCCGCCTCGATGCCCTCGATGTTCGCACGCAGTGCCATGCCGAGCCCAACGGCCGGCGAATGCAAATCACCAAGCACCGAGCGGCGCGGTTTGATACGAATCTCTGGCTTGCCGGCGCGAACCGTCGTGTCGGGATCGAGAATCCCCGGATTCTCGTCGGCTAGCGCCAGCGCAACCAGCACCAACCGATCGAGTTCCTTCAAGTCGTCGCCGGCGATCTCCAATTCGAGCGGGTTCGACTGGCCGCCGATGATTGAGGGGAGGCTCACCGTGACGATCGCGTCGGGGAAATCCTCCATCCGCGACCGGACCATGTTCATCAGTTCGTAGATCGTGAGCTTTCGCTCGTCTCGCTCCGAAAACTTCATCAGGACTTGGGCCAGGTAGACGCCCTCGCTCGATTGGCCCAACGTGGCCTCGACTTTGCCGACGGTGGTCAGAATGTGTTTCAGCTCGGGCAGGTCCTTCATGCGGGCCTCGGCCTGCTTCACGCGGCCGACCGTTCGGTCGAGGCTGTAGCGGGTGGGAAATTCGAGTCGCAGAAGGATGCGGCCCATATCCGACTCGCCGAACGATCCGCTTCCGAGCGTTCCAGCCAACCCCAGGGAATGCACCAGAAGCCCGACCGTGCCCACCACGACCGCCACGGCCGCCCACCGGTGGCGCTCGGTGAACTGAAGCATGCGGCGGTATCCCTCGATCAGGGCGTCGAATCCCTTGTTCCACCATCGTTCCATCAGGGCCAACGGCGATCGGGAATCCTCGCGTTTGGGCTTGAGAATGAGCGCGCACAACAGGGGCGTCAGCGTGAACGAGATGAACAACGACACCACGGTCATCAAGAACATGGTCATGGCCAACGGGCCGATGAACATGCCGATGCGGGTCGACATGGTCGCCAGCGGAAAAAGCACGACCACGTTCGTCCCCGCGCTGGCCAAGACGGCGATGAACGCTTCCTTCGACCCGATTCGCGAGGCCTCCTTCGGATCGCCCGTCTCGTTGAGCCGGCTGACGATCGCCTCGAGCACGACGATCGAATTGGTCACCAGGATGCCGACCGACATGCCGATGGCGATCAGGGTCGACATGTTGAGCGTGTAACCGACCATCTGCATGAAAAACAGGCCGATGACGATGGTCAACGGCATGCTGACGGCCACGACGAACAGGGCCCTTAGATTATAGAGGAACAAAAACAGAATCGCCGCCGTCAGCACAATGCCCTGAACCACGTTGATCCAGGCCGACTCATTGTTGGCCTGAATGAAGCGGCCGTCGTCGTCAACCCAGACCAGTTCCATGCCGCCGGGCAGCTCGGCGTTGATTTTGGCCATCTCCCCGCGAACCGCGTCGGCCACCTTGACGGCGTTGGCGTCGGCCTTCTTGACGACCTTGATGGCGATGCAAGGCCGGTCGTCGATCGTGGCCATTTGACGCACTTCCTTCGTGCTCATGCGAACGCGGGCCACGTCCTTGATGTGGCAGCGCCGCCCGTCGTCGTTGACGATCTCCAACTCGGCCAGGTCGGCGACGGTCTTGAAATCGGCGTCGAACTTCACTGAATACTCGGTTCCCGCCTCGCGCACGCGTCCCGAGGGAATCGTGCGAACTCCGCTTTCGATCGCCTGGACGACGGCCATGCTCGACAGGCCCCGCGCGGCCAGTTTGCGCCGGTCCAATTCGACGTGGACCTCGCGCGGCTCGCCGCCGATCAACTGGACGTCGGCCACGCCCGAAATCACCGTTAACCGATCGCGCAGCGTGTTGTCCGCGTAGTCGTAGAGTTCCTCGACCGGGACGTTGCCCGTCAGCGCCAGATTGACGATCGGCGTCGCATTGATGTCGAACTTCTGAATCTTCGGGTCTTCGACGTCGGCCGGCAGGTCGGCGCGGATCAGGTCGAGCTTCTCGCGAACGTCGGTCGCCGCGATGTCGACGTCGACGTCCATCTCGAATTCGAGCAGCGTCTGGCAGGCGTTTTCCATGCACGTCGAACTGACGTGCTTCAGCCCGTCGATCGACACAACCACGTCTTCGATCCGCTTGGCCACGTCGATTTCGAGTTCCTCGGGCGACGCGCCGGGATAGATGGTGACGATCGTGATGAACGGAACGTCCATCTTCGGCATCATTTCGAGGCCCATCTTGCGAAAGGCGTTGATGCCCAACAACGTCAGCGCGATGATTAGGCAGCCCATGGCCACCGGTCGCCGCACCGAAAAGTCGGAGAGTGTCATCGGCCGCCCTCTTCAACGATCGATACGGGCGTCCCCTCCTCGACGAGAAACTGACCCTTGGCGATGATCCGCGTTCCAGCCGAGACCCCCTCGACAATCTCGCGCCATTCGCCGTTGTCGCTGCCCGGCCGCACCGGAACCATTCGCGCCTGGTCCTCGACGACGGTGAAGACGACCGGCTTGCCCTCGCGCGTCTGAATCGCCCCCGACGGCACGCCCACGCCCTCGTTGCTGTCGGTGACGATGGTGACCGTCGCCATGCAACCGGGAACGACGCCCTCGGGCGGCGACTCGATCAGGCCGCGAACCTCGAACGTCCGGAACTTCGAATCGACCGTGGGACTTCGATAGCTGACCTCGCGCTCGCCCAGATCCGCCCGGCCGACGGTCACCCGCATGGTCGTCTTACCCGGAATCACCAGGGCATGATACTTCTCGGGCAGGAAGACGCAGATTTCCAACAGCGTCAGATCCTCGATGCGGACCACCGGCGTGCCGGCGGACGCCATTTCGCCCGGCTCGCGAAACCGCTCGGCGACCATGCCGTCGATCGGGGCGAGCACCAACGAATCGGCCATGTCCTTCTCGGCGATGGTCAGGCCGAGACGCGCCTGCTCCAATTGCGCCTTGGCCAGATCGACCAGGGCCTGGGAATGGCGCGCGTCGGCCTCGCATTGCTTGTGGTGCGACTCCTGCTGCTCGGCGGCCTGCGCGGCGATGGCGTCGCGCTGGAGCAGGGCGCGGTAGCGGCGCAAGTCGCTGGCGGCCTGGTCCACAACGGCGAGGCCCTTCTCCAACAGGGCCTCCTTCTCGCGCACGGTCGATTCGGATACGGCCAGGTTCTGCTTGGCGATGGCCACGGCCTTCATCAGCTTGAGCGAGTCGGTCTGGAAGAGCCGGGTCTTGCCCGCCTCGACCCGGTCGCCCTCGTCGACGAACACGTCGTCGAGCGTGCCGGGAATGCGTGCCGAAACCATGGCATAGCGCTTCGCCCGAACGCTCCCCGACACCGTCGCGCGATCCTCGAACGTCATGGCCCGCGCCGTCGCAAGGACGACGGGCACCGCCTTCTTTGCCGCCGAGCTCGACGCGCCGGCCTCTTGGCCGGGGGCATCCGAACCGACGGAAGGACTCAACAGCCAGTGCGCGACGAGGCCGACGACGATCACGATCGCGCCGACACCAAATGCTAGGCCCGCGCTCCAACGCTTTTCTTTCGGCATGGGGCTCTCTTTGCTCGATTCTCTGTCTTCGGGTGTTGTTGGGCCGACGACGAGACCGTCGAAACGCGGAATGGCGTCGACCGTATTCTGCTCGACGGCCGAGGGGCCGTCTATTCGAATGGTGTCGTCGTCGCGTCTCCCAAGAGCCTTTTCGGTCGTAAGTTGGCTTGGCAGCGTCATCGTTGCTACTCCTCCTTCGTCGGCGACCGACCGGCCAGCGACGAAACGCCATGAAGAAAGAAGTTCATTACATCCTCGACCAATTGGGGAACCGGCAAGTCGGTGCCGGCGGTCAACTGCAAATCGCACACTTCGCGCGCCGCGCCGAACAGCAGCCACGCGGTGCGCTTCGCATCGGACGGGCGGAAGACGCCCTCGTCCACTCCCTGCTGAATGATCGCCGACAGAACCTCGATGGCGAAGGCTCGGCCCGACGCCTCCTCCCCCTTGAGCAAGTCGCGCGCGTTCGTGTCGAGGAAAAGAAAATTGAAGACGCCTCGCTGCTCGTCGATCGACGTGAACCAAACCCGAATAATCGCCTCGATCTTGTCCAGAGCCGGCCGACGCGACCGAAAAATGGCCTCGGCTTTCTGTTTGAGCGGTTCGACGGCCCGCTCGTGAACGAATTGCAGCAGGGCCAGCTTGTTGGGAAAGTAGTTGTACAGGCTTCCCTTGGCCACGCCCGCCTTCTCGGCCACGCGTTCCATCGTCACGCCGGTCGCCCCGTGCTCGGTCAACACGGCGACCGCCGCCTCGTAGATGGCGTCCTTCATCATCGAGGTCAACAAGTCTTTTCGCCGTTCGGACAGCGTTAGCTCAGACATTTCTCGACACCGGGTAAGATTGGCTCGACCCCTTGGAGTCATGGCAAGGTCAGAAGAATGACCGCCGGGTCAATTATCGGCACCTTTTGGTCAACAGTCAAGACCGTTCGGTCGAAATAGGTGGATATGTGGCGACTTTGTCGATCATTCGGGACAATACAGCCACAAGTGGGGTATTGATTGTTCCTGCTTTGCGGATTTTCCGCATTGTGCGGGCGTGGATTCCGATGAGCACCGATAGACACCGCCCGTTGCCGACCCATTTCCGGTTACCCGTATGAACCCTATCCGTCATCATTTCGCAACAAAACTGGGGCTTTGCGTCCTGTTGGCCGGGCTGTCGGGCTGCGCGACGGGGCCGCGGCAGTGGATCGCGAACGGTTTCAAGGTCGGGCCCAACTACGGCCAGCCTCCCGCACCGGTTGCCTCGCAGTGGATCGACCATCAGGATCCTCGGGTCGAGAGCGTGCCGGCCGACTACAGCTACTGGTGGGTCGTCTTCAACGACCCGGTTCTCGACAACCTGGTCCGGCAGGCGTCGGAGCAGAACCTTCCGCTCAAGATCGCCGCGATGCGAATTGTCGAGGCTCGCGCGCAACTCGGCGTGGCCAAGGGGAGCCTCTTTCCGCAGCAGCAACAGGCCATCGGCGGCTACTCACGGAGCCAATTGAGCAACACATCGTTTCCGTTCGGCGAGTTCACGCTGCCAAAAATCGCCTTCGACACCTGGACGGCCGGTTTCGACGCCGCGTGGGAACTCGATTTCTGGGGCCGCTTCCGCCGTGAGATCGAGTCGGCCGACGCCAACCTGAGCGCGCAGATCGAAAACCATGACGACGTCCTGGTCATGCTCCAGGCCGAGGTGGCCGCGACCTACATCCAGATTCGCACACTCGAAGACCGACTTGCCCTGGCTCGGCGAAACGTCGAACTGCAACAGAACACGCTCCGCATCAGCACGGCTCGCTACGAGGAGGGCCATGTCGGCAAACTCGACGTCAAACAGGCCGAATCGATCGTCGGCGCAACCGAATCGCTCATCCCCATGCTCGAAACGGCGCATCGGCAGGCCCAAAACCGGCTCTGCACGCTCCTCGGAATGCCGCCGGCCGATATTCGGGCGATGCTCGGCGATCCGGGCCGCATTCCGGCCGCGCCGCCGACCGTGGCGGTCGGCATCCCGGCCGATCTTATCTGCCGCCGGCCCGACATCCGCCGCGCCGAACGGCAGGCGGCCGCTCAATGCGCGCAGATCGGCGTCGCCGAGAGCGAGCTGTATCCGCACATCGCGATCCGAGGCACCATCGCCTTCGAATCGCAGTATCTCGATCAGTTGTTCATGACCGACAGCCTCATGGGCTCGGTGGGCCCCGGCTTCCGCTGGAACATCCTCAACTACGGCCGCATTCTCAACAACGTCGACCTGCAGGATGCCCGATTCCGCCAGCTTGTTCTGCAATACCAAGAGACCGTGCTGCGAGCGAACGAAGAGGTCGAGGGAGCCATTACCGCCTTCCTTCACGAGCAGGTGCGAGAGAAGTTCCTCGAAGCCAGCACGCGAGCCACCGCCGAGGCGGTCGATCTGGCCGGAATGCAGTACAAAGAGGGCCTGATCGACTTCCAACGCGTGCTCGACTCGGAACGCGCCCTGGTCCTCCAGCAGGATGCCTTGGCCGAAAGTCGCGGCAAGGTGGCCCTCAACCTGGTCGCCGTCTACAAGGCGCTCGGCGGCGGATGGCGAACCCGGCTCAATCCCAACGGGCAGCTCGAACCGATTCCTCCCGAACTGGCCGACGAAGAGCCGACCGACGACGTCGAAAAATCCGCCAACGCCGAACCTGTCGCCGAGAAATAGTCCTTCTGCAAGAATCTTTTTCGACCACGAAGAACACGAAGGGCACGAAGGATTCTGGAGGAAGACGACTTCGGCCCACGGGTGGCCCAGGTTCTTGAACCTGACGGGTGGCCCAGGTTCTTGAACCTNNCCTGGGTGCCGAAGGCACAAGAGGCCCGGGCCGATCATTTTGACGCTCCCCACGGACGGACAAGCCGTCCGTGGCACCCGGTTTTTGGAGTCTTTTTGAGGCTGAACGACTCCGGCCCAAAGGGCCATGACTTCGTAGCGCAGGGCAACGCCCTGGGAGATCGAACATCAAAAAACACGACCGCCCTGAAAGGGCAAGATTGACTCTGTTCGGCCCTTTCAGGGCGATCGTTGCATCGGAATATTCCGTTCCCAGGGCGTTG